>CAZTES010000424.1:0-1520 GCA_964612275.1 uncultured Rikenellaceae bacterium | reverse complement strand
CATAATAGTAATCTTCAAACATGAATTGCTGATGGTCAGTATACATGAAACCAACATGCCCCCCAAAACCGAACCCGAGGATCATGTTGTCGGAAAACTCAAGAAATGCAGGACGAAACCGTTCGCGCAACAGGGATACCTGCAATCCACCTCTTCTGAAACTGACAATCGTTTCCAGTGAAATTTCCTGATCGAGAAACTGGCGATAGGTTATGCCGGATGAAATCCCTCCGCGTAAACCAACCGCACCACTGTATTCCTGGGAAGACGCGATAAGACAGGTGGTGGAAAACAGGATCGTTAATAAATAGCGTAATTTCATTGTTGACTATCTATTTATGAATAATGGTGATCGTTCCCTTGAGAGCCGTTACCCTTACCTTGGAAGAGGTTTCGGCGTTGCCAATTTTACCGTAGCTGTTCATCTCCTTCTCACCTTTATCAATCACTTTCTCTTCAATGACTGCCAATTTTTCCGGATAGGTGAATGCAGCGTTTGTATGGTTGACATCCACCATGTAAGAACAGCCCGAATCAAAGGTCAGATTTATATCCGTGTAGTTGGAATTGATATTCAGGAATGAAAATCCCTGCCGGATGTAATCCATGTTCAGACTGCCATACTTCATGGTGAAGTTGAGCTCACTGGTCAGGTCATACACATACACATCAGAGAAATAGGTCTCACCGGACAGGGTCTTTGTGCTGTTGATGAAGAGTTTATCCCTTCTTGAATTTATGGTAAGATCATTGGCCTCTCCGATATCCATTTTTGATGACCGGCAGAAAATAGTAAGCTTTTCAGCCCTTTTAATCTCAAATTCCGAGTAAGCGATATCCAGCTTACCATCCTGAATGTAGTTGATCATACCATCCCCGATCTCAATATTGATCACAGTATTCCCGGTTAGTTCATTGACCTTAAGGTCTCCATTCGAAAGGTTAAGGCGGAGATCCCCGGAATGATCATCGATGTAGACATCCCCGTATTTATTGTTTATTTTTAATTCAATGGTTTTGGGAACCTGAACCGTGTAGTCGATTTCCACCACATTGTCTGAGGGAATGAGCGTCTCTGCCAGATTCTTGATGCTTTCGAAAAGACTGTTGTATCTGCTTCCGAACTCGGTTTCAGCAATAACATAGTAATCCGTACTGGTGAAATCAAAATCAATGTTATCCATGATCTTGTTCAATTTGCTGAGATTGTCTGATTTAACCATCAGCTCAATATCTATGCCAACTGAGTCTTTATCCCAGGAAACGATATGAACTTTTCCGTATTTATTAATGATCTCAACGGAGGTTGAGGAGGTGACGGAAAAAATTCTTTCAATTCTCTTGCTTTCAGTAAACGACTGTGCGTGTAGAAAACTGGCGGAAAGCAGGATAAGAACAACAGGAAGCAGCAGGGTTTTATAGTTCATGGTTCTTTTTATCATTGTTTTTTTCTCCTTCGGCATATTCGAAATGTTGCAGAAGATCTTCAAGAATCGTCAGTTTGATCCGGTAATTCTGTA
>CAZTES010000423.1:0-1524 GCA_964612275.1 uncultured Rikenellaceae bacterium | reverse complement strand
TTTCCAGATTACTTTCCGCTCCACCATATTGTGGTTGATCTTTTTATAAACAACCTCCTCCTGGTGGTACGTGATGTTAAGATAGGGAGGGTTAAATTCCATCAATGGATCCAACGTCCGATAGATGCTGTCAATATCATCCCCCTTGAGGGGGGGAAGCAATTCAAATGATATTAATGTTTTCTCCGATTGATTTAAAATTTCAATTACTTTGGTACTCATGATTCTCTATTTATAATTCAACACGTGAGACAGCCATTGTTCAGCTTCAGCCAGACTGATCCCTTTTCGTTTTGCATAATCCTTTACCTGATCAATTCCTATCTTTCCTGCCTCAATATACCTGGATTCGGGATGTGAGAACACCATGGCACAAACGGATGCGGCGGGTGTCATGGAGTAGTTTTCGGTTAAGCGGATCCCGGTTTTCTCCTTTACGCCCAGCAGGTCAAATACCTTACTTTTTTCAGAATGATCCGGGCATGCCGGGTATCCGAAGGCAGGTCTGATCCCCCGGTATTTTGTCTGAAACAGCTCCTCCATTGATAGTGTCTCGTCCCGGGCAAAACCCCAGTACTCTTTCCTGATCTTTTCATGCAGCAATTCTGTAAATGCTTCAGCCAGCCGGTCTGCCAGTGCCTTGATCATGATGGCATGATAATCATCATGATCCTGTTCGAATTCTTCCAGGTACCCATTCAAACCCATCCCTGCTGTAATCGCCATTAGCCCGAAATAATCTTTCCTGCCTGAATGGGTGGGTGCAATAAAATCCGCCAGTGATGCATGTTTCCCTGAAGTTGTCTTTGCTGTTTGCTGTCGCAATTGATTCAGGGTGCAAGCCGGTGAGTTGCGATCCTCATCTTCGAAAATAAGAATATTATCTCCTGAAGCATTTGCCGGAAAAATTCCGAAAACGGCATTGGCTTTGATTTGGTTTTCACTGATTATTCTGTCAAGTAACGTTTGCGCATCACGGAACAGTGTTTGTGCCTCTTCCCCCTTTTCAGGATGATTAAGGATCTCAGGATATTTTCCTTTCAGTTCCCACACATGGTAAAAGAAAGTCCAGTCGATATAGTTCCTGATTTCTGCCAGATCATACCCTGTAAAATACTCTATCCCAACTGTATTGGGAGTAACCGGCTGAAAATTGTCCCAGTTCATGTCGGGTCTGTTTTTCCGTGCCTGTTCCAGTGAAATGAAGGATCGTTTAATCCCGCTATTCATTTCACGGAGCTCCTGATACCGATGGTTGGTTTCACGTAAAAGTGTTCCCTTACGTTCCTTTGAAAGAAGTTCAGCAACAACACCGACGCTGCGGGATGCATCTTTCACATGAATGACTCCGTTGCCATAATGGGGCTGAATTTTAACGGCAGTATGCAAAACAGAAGTCGTTGCACCACCGATCAGCAGAGGAATATTCAGCTTTTCCCGTTCCATCTCTTTGGCAACATGCACCATCTCCTCCAGTGACGGTGTGATCAATCCGCTCAGTCCCAGGATATCCACGTTCTGTTT
>CAZTES010000422.1:0-1569 GCA_964612275.1 uncultured Rikenellaceae bacterium | reverse complement strand
GGTTCAACAATCATCATTCACTTCGGCAAGCCTCGTGAATGATGTGTTTCACTCATACCTCAGCGTATCTGCCGGGTTTACGTTAGCCACCCGGAAGGAGTGGGCAAGAACGGTAAGAATCACGATACCCAGAGAGATCAGTAATGAGAATAGGAATAACCAGCCACTCAATGTTGATTTGTATTCGAAATTCTGTAACCATGTTCTCATGATCAACACCGTGACCGGACAGGCAATGATATTGGCGATGAGGGTTACCAGGAAAAAATCTTTTCCAAAGAGTCCAATGATATCCGGTGCCGTGGCACCATGTACCTTACGAATGCCGATCTCACGCGTCCGTTGAGTGGCAGTAAACAGCGAATGACCGAATAATCCCAGTATGGCGATCACGATGGCAATGCCCCCGAACAGAAAGGTAATGTTGCCGAGCCTTTTTTCCTTGTAATACATATCTCCAAGCCTCTCTTCAAAGGGTTGGAAAACAAGATAGGAATCGGGAGCCATCTCAGCGAGAACCGATTTGCAGTATTCCGACACCTCCGAAAACCGGCCTTCCCGGTATTTGACCAGGTATTCGCTGATGTATTTGGGTTGTGACAGCATGATTTCAAGGGGAGCTACTCCTTCGTGAATGCTGTGCACCTGGAAATCTTTTACTACCCCAATGATCTCGCCACCCATCAGTTCTTCACCCACAGGCTTTTCAAGTCCCAGCATCCTGGCTGCCGTTTCATTGATGATGAAGTTGTTGGAGTCGGTGGGGAAATCCCGGGAGAATGCTCTTCCATCCATGATAGTAAGCTCCAGGATCCTGAAGAAATCAAAATCCACGCCCATCCCTTCCAGGTTAACCTTTTGTTCAGGATCCTCCTTCAGCGGTACCGGGGTGACCATCCGGCTGTTATTCGGGGGTATGACATTTCCTCCGGATACCAGTAAAATATCCGGATTTCGCAACAATTCCTGTTTAAAGACAACGTATTCGTTAACAATAGCCCTTCTGGCTATCTCCATGTGAGCCAGGTTGGTATGGTTGAACCCGAGGTCTGCTTTTTTCGCGTGGTTGATCTGCCTGAATATGATCTGGCTTCCGGAGAGTAGAGCAACAAAAATGAAGATCT
Source organism: uncultured Rikenellaceae bacterium (assembly GCA_964612275.1). Classification (GTDB taxonomy): domain Bacteria; phylum Bacteroidota; class Bacteroidia; order Bacteroidales; family VadinHA17. The sequence continues at coordinate 445 of CAZTES010000422.1, read as the reverse complement.
GGATGATGATCAGGATCTTCTGAAAAAGCGCCTTTGATCTACCCGTTCCGAGTTCAGTCCTGAATACATGTACCGGGTCGAACCTCGCTAAATAGAACGCTATGTAACTGCCTGAACAGACCCCGACAAACAGGGTGAGCAGGATGAACAACAGGAGCAGGGAAAAATTTTCGCTGAAATTTATTTCCATGCCTGCCCTGAACAACTGGTTCATTTTGGGTAGGGCAAAATGAATGACAACCAGTGCCAATGGAAGGGCAAGAAGAGCTATGGAAACCGATTCGCCCAGGATCTGGCTAATGATTGATTTTTTTGTGGCACCGGCAACTTTCCGTATCCCGATCTCCCGGGTTCGCAGGGTGGATTGCCCGACGGACAGGATGATGTAGTTGAAACAGGCAATCAGCAGGATTAAAAATCCGATTGCCGAGTAGAGATAAATGTT
>CAZTES010000421.1:0-1570 GCA_964612275.1 uncultured Rikenellaceae bacterium | reverse complement strand
TTATCCTTAATCCTTCATCAATTATCCTTCATCAATTATCCTTCATCCTTCCTCATGCTCTATGCCCTATGCTATCCTATGGCTTACCCAGCACCATTGACCCAGGACCGGGTACCCTGTTAAAAATAGATCAACGACAATATGGTCACCGTCACGACCATATAGATCATGGTCAGGGGGAACCCGAGCCGGAAATAATCCCTGAAAGAGTAGCCACCTGCTCCATATACCATCAGGTTAGTCTGGTAGCCAATGGGGGTCATGAAGTTTGCTGCAGCAGCATAGGCTACGATCAAAATGAACGGCATGGGATTCAGATCAAGATTCACGGAGGTAGCCAGGGAAATCGGGAAAATAATAGCCACAGCTGCTTTGTTTGTGATGTAGGCTGCCATAAACGCTGTGATAAGGTATATTCCAAAAAGGATTCCCACTTTGCCAAGCGGCATGAATACAGTAATCAGAAGATTGGATACAGCCAATGCTGCGCCCGACTTGATCATGGCAATTCCCAATGCAAGGGACATGACGATAATCAGGCCCAGGTCATAGTCAATGCCTTTGGGAAGCTCTTTTGGCGTTGTGATCTTCAACACCAGTGAGGTCAACAAGAGGATCAACAAACCCATAAAGAGGGAGATGATCTTAAATGCTGCCAGGGCAATTGCCAGGATCAATCCGCCAAGCAAAATAGCAACTTTATAATTCTCAAACTTTTGAAATGCTTTCACCTTTGAAATAAAATAAAAATCCAATGTGCCCTGGCTCCGGCTAAGAAAATCGTCTCCGCTGTAAAGAAGCAGTACATCTCCTGTTTTAAGCACCACTTCCCTGAGCTTGGTAGTAATCATCTCCTCGTTGCGGTGAATTCCAATTACTGCAGCATCGTATTTCGCTCTGAAATTGATATCCTTCAGGCTTTTATTAACCAGGGAGGAGTTGGGTGAGATGATGATTTCTACTACTTCCGTTTTCTTTTTCCTCCGCATCATTCCTACTGATGGTATGATGAGTCCCGAACTGGATTCTGTTAGTTCCGCAACCCGGGATGTATCCCCTGCAAAAACAAGGATATCCTCCTGCTCAATGATCAGGTTATTCGATACCACGAATATTTTTCGGTTATTCCTCTGTATCTCGAGTAAAAACAGTCCCTGGAGGTTTCGCAAACCCGATTCTTCAATGGTCATGCCGATCAGTTTAGAGTTCTTTCTAACCTGGGTTTCCACAAAATAACTTCTTTCGTTCACATTGAATTCTTCGAGCAGGTCATCTTTTGAAGGAAGCATTTTATCACTGACCAGAACGATATATAAAAATCCGATGATAATCATTGGGACTCCTACATAAACAAAATCGAATATCCAGAGGGAAGGCAAATCCGGGATAATTTGCTGGTCAACCACCAGTCCATTCACGATCAGGTTTGTGGATGTTCCGATAAGTGTGGCGCATCCTCCCAGGATGGCAGCATAAGAGAGCGGCATCAAGAATTTTGAGGGGGAGATCTGGTTTCGTTTGCACCAGCTGTTTACATAGGGCATCATCACGGCAACCAGTGGGGTATTGT
>CAZTES010000420.1:0-1588 GCA_964612275.1 uncultured Rikenellaceae bacterium | reverse complement strand
GGCATGTTCCAGTTCCCGGACATTGCCGGGCCAGGAATAGGAGAGGAATTTCTGACTGGCTCCCCGGGTTAGTTTCAGGTCCTGTTTCCTGTATTTCTTTGCATATTTCAACAAAAAGTGCTCTGCAAGGCGTATTGTATCCTCTCCCCGGTCACGCAATGGAGGAACATCGATCTGTACTGTATTGATCCGGTAGAGCAGATCTTCCCTGAAGAGATTCTCATTGACCATATCATATATGGGTCTGTTGGTAGCACAGATCAGTCTCATATCAATCTGCTGCTCCACGGTTGACCCCAGGGGAATGATCTTCTTTCGCTGAATTGCTGTAAGCAATTTACCCTGCAGGGATAACGGAAGGTTGCCTATCTCATCCAGGAAGAGGGTCCCTCCCATAGCCGCCTCAAACCGCCCTGTACGGTCACTGTCTGCCCCGGTAAATGCCCCCTTGACATGCCCGAACAGCTCGCTTTCAAAGAGGGTCTCACTCAATGAACCAAGATCCACCGACATAAAAACCTGATCCTTTCGTTCAGAAAGCATGTGGATTTCCCGGGCAATTACCTCTTTTCCCGTCCCATTCTCCCCCAGCAATAGCATATTGGCATCGGTTGAAGCAACCTTTTTTATAATCTTCACTACCTCCAGCATAGAAGGCGAGTCCCCGGGAATGAAGCGAAACATGCGGTTCAAATCGGTATTCACTAAATTTCGCTGTCCCTCGAGCTGGTTTATTTTCCGGTTCGATTGTCTGAGTTTTACACCGGTTTTTAGTGTAGCGATGAGCTTCTCATTCTCCCAGGGTTTAACAATGAAATCGATTGCCCCTTCCTTCATCGCCCGGACGGCAAGCTGTACATCACCGTATGCCGTTATCAGAATCACCACGATCGTCGGATCCAGTGTCCGGATTTCATTCATCCAGTAAATCCCTTCATTTCCGGTCTGCAATCCGGCCGAAAAATTCATATCAAGCAATACCACATCATAATTTCCGCTGGATATCTCCTCCGAAATTCGATTCGGATTGGACACGGTATCTACCCGGTTAAACTCATCCTTTAACAAAAGTTGAAGCGTCCTGAGCAGGGATTTATCGTCATCCACAATCAGGATGTTTCCGCTTGATTCATCTCTCCCCATGGTACCGGATCTATTTCTTAAGATGTAACTTTTTGTTACATCAAATGTAACATTTTTTAACTTATCATGAAATCACAAAGCAATAAATCTTTGATATTCTTTCAGTTATAATTACTGGCATCCCCCTTGCATTGATCATTAAAAATAGGTTAATTCACGGTTATGATCAAGAATTATTTTACTTCGTTTATCCGGTTTATGGGTAAGCACAAAGCCTACACCATCAATAACATCCTGGGATTGTCCATCGGTATGGCTTCTGCGGTTCTCATCTATTTATGGATATTGGATGAACTCAGTTTCGACACGTTTCACGAGAATTATGATACCCTCTACCGATTCGTTCAGACCCAGCATTATGAAGACGGTGATTTTTTTGTCGCAGCTAACCCTGCCATCCTGCCTCCCACTTTTGAGGAATTGTTCCCTGAAATTATTGAGACTG
>CAZTES010000419.1:0-1613 GCA_964612275.1 uncultured Rikenellaceae bacterium | reverse complement strand
ACCGTCCTTCAGTTCGAAGGGGATCAGAACCACATGTACCGTATCCTGCGCACGGTAAAAAACCGTTTCGGAGCAACCTCCGAACTGGCCCTTTTTGAAATGCATTCAACCGGCTTGAAGGAGGTGATCAATCCTTCCGAACTGCTGGTCTCACAACACCATGAGGAATTAAGCGGGATAGCTATTTCAGCCACGATCGACGGAATTCGCCCTTTTTTAATTGAAACACAGGCACTGGTCAGTTCAGCCGTCTATGGAACACCTCAGCGATCATCTACCGGTTTTGATTTGCGCAGGTTGAGTATGTTGCTTGCTGTTCTGGAAAAGAGGGCAGGCTTCCGGCTCGCAGCAAAGGATGTTTTTCTGAACCTTGCCGGTGGTATTAAAATAGCTGATCCTGCACTGGACCTGGCTGTAGTTGTTGCCATCCTCTCATCCAACCTTGATCAGCCCGTTGGGAAAAAAATATGTTTCTCGGCTGAAGTAGGATTATCGGGAGAAATCAGACCCGTCAACCGGATTGAGCAAAGGATCGCAGAAGCAGAAAAACGGGGATTTTCTCAGATCTATATTTCAAAACACAATGAGAAAGGTCTTGACCGTTCCAAAATAAAGAAAATTGAACTGGTTCTGGTTGATAAGATTGAGCAGCTTGTCAGGAGAGTCTTCTCCTGAACTCCAGACCATTACCAACCCGAATGCAGTCAAGGTATGTTGTATGTTAAAAAATCATAAAATGAAAAAAATAATTGGTACAGTTTTATGCGTCTTCTTATGCCTTTCTGCCTGTGACATCTTACAGGAGCTCGAGGTATCGACCACTTCGGGAGGGGCCTCACTAACAACCGATGAGATCATCCATGGATTAAAAGACGCGCTTCAGGTAGGAACCACGAAAGCGATTAACACATTGAGTCAGGAGAATGGCTTTTACGGTAATGCCCTGTTAAAGATACCCTTTCCCGAAGAGGTTAAAGTGGTTGAAGAGAAATTGCGGTCAGTCGGACTCAATAAACTGGTAGATGATTTTATTCTCAACCTCAACCGGGGTGCCGAAAAGGCGGTTACCAAAGCCGCTCCGATATTCGGGGAAGCCATCCGGGAAATCACCTTTTCGGATGCGCGAAACATTCTTAATGGCTCAAATACCGCCGCGACGGACTATTTCAGGGGCAAAACCTCCCAACAATTGACCACTGCCTTCAAACCCGAAGTTCAGAAAACCCTGGATCAGGTGCAGGTGACAAAATACTGGGACGATGTCATGTCTGCCTATAACAGGATCCCCTTTACGAACAGGGTTGAAACAGATCTTGCCCAGTACGTTACAGGCAAGGCGATCGATGGTCTGTTTGTCAGGGTTGCGGAGGAGGAGAAAAAGATTCGTGAAGATCCGGTTGCCCGGGTAACGGATATCCTGAAACGTGTATTCGGCTCGGTTTGAAAAGGTTCTTTCCTTATATCCCGTTACTGGCTATAAATCTCTTTCTGGTCTGCAGCAAAATTTGGACAGGACTTCCGTGCTAAAAGATCTCTTCATCCTCCGCATCGAAATCATACTCCGGATTTTCCTGCTCATATTTTTCGCAATCCAGTTCAATGTTAAACTGGAG
>CAZTES010000418.1:0-1632 GCA_964612275.1 uncultured Rikenellaceae bacterium | reverse complement strand
AGATGAAATGGGAAATGGGATCCTCCAATTGCCTGGTTATTCACCTTACACTGGTCCCTTTCCTGCCAGCTTCCGGTGAATTGAAAACTAAACCCACACAACATTCCGTAAAAGAACTGCTGGAAAATGGAATCCAGCCTGATATCCTTGTGCTCCGCACACAGAAGGTCCTTACCGACGACATTCGGCAAAAGGTCGCCCTCTTCTGTAACGTTGACATCACTTCTGTTATTGAATCAATCGATGTCCAAACCATCTACGAAGTTCCGCTCTATATGCTGAAGGAGAAGCTTGATGTTACTGCCCTAAAAAAGCTCAAATTGGCCGTAAGAAGAGAACCGAGCCTGAAAAAATGGAGAGAATTTATCTTTAAATTGAAAAATCCAAAGAGAGAAGTGCGGATCGGATTGATTGGAAAGTATGTTGAGCTGCAGGATGCCTATAAATCAATTACCGAGGCATTTGTCCACGCCGGGGCAGTGAATGAATGCAGAGTAGAACTGATCTTAATCCATTCCCAGCAGATTACAGAGAAAAAGGTTGCTGAAAAATGCAAGGACCTGAAAGGGATCCTGGTAGCTCCGGGTTTCGGGAAACGGGGAATCGCAGGCAAAATTATTGCTGCCGGGTATGCCAGAAAAAACAACATCCCTTTCCTGGGGATCTGCCTCGGAATGCAGTGCGCCGTGATCGAGTATGCCAGGAATGTCCTTGGCTGGACTACTGCCAATTCCACGGAGATGAACCGGAAAACCAATTATCCGGTTATCGATCTGATGGAAGAACAGAAGAATATTGTGAATAAAGGCGGGACCATGAGGCTTGGAGCCTATACATGCAGAATGAAAAATGGGAGTAATGCCCATAAAGCATACGGACTTCCAGAAGTGAAGGAGAGACACAGGCACCGCTATGAGTTTAATAATGATTATTTGCATGATTTTGAAAAAGCCGGCATGAAAGCGACGGGAATCAACCCCGATACAAACCTGGTTGAGATCGTTGAAATAACAGGCCATAAATGGTTTGTGGTTGTGCAGTTCCATCCGGAATACAACAGTACAGTATTAAATCCACATCCCCTTTTCGTTCAGTTTATCCGTAATGCACTGGATGAATGATTTGGACTGGAACAGTGCCCTTATGCCTTTGAAAAGAACAACGAATAATGGATAAAAACACAATTATTGGAATTCTTCTGATTGGTGCCATCTTTATTGGATTCAGCTACTTTAATAATACCCGGCTGAACAAAGCATTTCAAAAGGAGATAGAAACAGCCGACTCTCTGTATAACGCAGAAGATTATCGGAATGCCAAAGGTTCTTACATGAAAGCCCTGCAGATACGACCAAAGCAACCCTATCCTGCATTAAAAATCAGTGAGATCGATAGTTTATTAGCCATCACCCAAAGTCAGACAGATACCGTTCAACAGGCTGAAGTTGCCGAACCGGCAATGGTACAACCGGTTCCCACCCCGGGAAAAGTTCAGGATTCGTTGCCCCCCGGTGACCAGGAAAGCCTCGATGGTATATTTGACCAGGCTTCTCTTGTTGAACAGGAGATGATTACCCTGGAAAATAAACTGCTTAAGCTGGAAATTTCTACTCTTGGGGGAAAGATCTATTC
>CAZTES010000417.1:0-1652 GCA_964612275.1 uncultured Rikenellaceae bacterium | reverse complement strand
GAAGCCCTTCCAGAAAATCCTGTGCTGTCCGGATATGCAAATCAAGCCTCGAAGCAGATTCAGAGGCTGATATATCCCTGTGGGTTACAAGAAGACGGAAAAAGTCCCTGGCGTAACTTTTTGCCAGCAGTGCAGCAATATGGGAAGCGTCTTCAAAATTCATGTCAGAAAAAATTTACGGATCCCTCCATGATTCCTTTTTTTTAACCCGTTGGTCTCATTGCGACAAAAACCAGATAATAACCAATACCAGGAAACTCACACTTAACAAAATAAACAACCCCACCTGGAAATATTTCACCCACTTCGGTTCAAACGATTCCATCACCTGCACAATCTCTTCCTGCTTTCCATTCCTGTATTTCTCAAACAAATCTTTGAATACCTGTGACAGGGATAGGCAAAGCTGTTCAAATGTAAAACTGCTTTTATACTGGCTGTAATCCTCTTTCGAAATGTTTACGGTAATGTTTCCCGATGCATCAAAAGCAATAAAGCTTGACTTATCCGGATCCTGTTTCCGCGGATCCACCATCTTTGCGGAAAAAGTCAATAGCGTCCTGTTGTCGTAATACCGGGGAAAAGCAATCATGTTTTTATGAAGAAACCGTGAGAATTTATTGATCTCGTCCAGCGTGTATTCCCATTTTCCCACCGGATACGGACGTCCTGTAAATCCATTTTCAACTCCTTTTAGTGGGATCGCAGCTAATTCAAATATCTTTCTGAAATGAATTTTAATCCTTCGTTTTACGCGAAACAGGTAAGGGATTGATAACACTGCAGAAACAAGGAACAGGATCAAATGAGCATTGTATGTATTATCCGAAAAAAGGGTTCCTTCCATTTCTTTCATATGATAGTGCCAAGGCATTGTTCCAATAATCAGAAGCAAAATGAATATGACGATCTTAATCCTGGGAATGGGAATGTAAACCATATACATATAGAAGATACCGAACAGGATAATAAGTCCTCCCCATACCAGGGAGGTATACTTCGTACCGAACCTCTCCCCTTCCCAGATCAGAATCGGAATATATACTAAACTGATCGCTAAAAAGGTTAGAAGTAATAGGGTCGTCCTGTCCCATTTGAGTTTTGAAGACCTGCTGAAAACACTGAAGTCCATTGGATTTTTTTATGTTTATTTAATATATACTTCAATTTTTTTATACTATACAAAAATAGAATATATAAATGAAATTTGCAAATTATTTTTGGATTTTTTTTGGTTTTAGGGGGGGATAGAGTTTGGTAGTGTTTTTCAGGAAAGGATAAGATGCATTGGGTAACCGATCACACCTGTATATCCAACCTCTTTCAGTCTGCCATATGAAACATCACTCATTACTCATTACTCATTACTCACTCTTCTATCTCGATCTTTTTCCCCACCCCGGCTTTAATAAAATGATCACCGTAGGCTTCCTGGAACATTTCGATGGCTTTATCGCCGGTACAATGTGTAGGGGCAACATTACGTACGCCCATATCCTTAAAATCCTGGATAATCTCCTCGATTTGCGCTTCAGAACTTCCACCCAGATGGAATCCTCCGAGAACAAGGAAGATGTCTTTTTTATGAATTTCTTTCACCCGGGCTACGATTTCAGTAATTCCCGGATGGGCACAGCCGTTAATAACCACAA
>CAZTES010000416.1:0-1686 GCA_964612275.1 uncultured Rikenellaceae bacterium | reverse complement strand
AGAAAATTACCCTCGATTCGGATGAGAAATTCGCCAACGAAGAGTTCGATGAAGAAGTGTTACATATGAGACAACTGCTGAAAACAAAGCTGGTTGACCTTGACCTGTCGGTGCGGGCACTCAATTGCCTCAAAGCAGCTGAAGTGGAAACACTTGGAGATCTTGTGAAATTTAATAAAAATGACCTCCTGAAATTCCGTAACTTCGGAAAAAAATCGCTTACCGAACTGGATGACCTGCTTGAATCACTGAACCTTACCTTTGGAATGGATACAAGTAAATTTAAGCTGGATAAAGAATAATTGTTGAGAATCATTTGGTAACGGAGTTAATGAACGATGCGACATAGAAAAGGATTTAATCAGTTAAGCAGGAAAAGCGCACACCGAAAAGCAATGTTTGCCAATATGGCATCATCGCTGATATTGCACAAGAGGATAGAAACAACCACCGCAAAAGCGAAAGAGCTGCGTACATACGTTGAACCATTGATCACAAAGTCGAAAGATGATTCAACACACTCCCGGCGGGTGGTTTTTCGTTACCTCAGGGATAAGGAAGCCGTCTCGGAATTGTTCCGTGAAGTATCCCCTAAAATAGCCGATCGACCGGGAGGATATACCCGGATACTGAAAACAGGAAATCGCCTGGGCGATAATGCCGATATGTGTATTATTGAACTGGTGGATTTCAATGAAAATTTGCTTGCTGCTGCCGAAGAGACCAAAACCAAAACCAGAAGAAGAAGACGCGGCGGTAAGAAAAAACCACAGGAAATAGCAACCAAAAAAACTGCTGAAGAAACAACCCCGGAACAGTTGGATGAAGAAACTGAACAGACGGAGCCTGAAAAAGAAGAACCGGTAGCAGAGGCTGAGGAGAGTGTAGCTGCCCATCAGGGCGAAGTCCCGGCTGCTGAACCGAAAGATGAAGCCGTTGAAGAGGAGGAGGAAAAGAAACCGGAAGAACCAGACGAGAAACAAGAAAAATAGTTATTTAAATCTAAAACCATGGGACAAATTTCAGAAATTCGGGCAAGACAGATCCTCGATTCCCGGGGTAACCCAACCGTCGAAGTGGATGTTATTACCGATGAAGGTTTTCTCGGAAGAGCAGCTGTCCCGTCAGGCGCCTCAACCGGCGTTCACGAAGCCGTGGAACTAAGAGATGGTGATATGGGAAGATTCTTGGGGAAGGGCGTTCTCAAAGCCGTTAATAATGTTAATACCATCCTCAGTGAGGAACTGAAAGGATTCTTCGTATCCGACCAGAGCCTCATTGATGCTGCTATGATTGAACTCGACGGAACGGATAATAAATCAAACCTGGGCGCTAACGCAACCATCGGAGTATCCCTGGCTGTCGCCAGAGCAGCAGCATTGGAAACGGGTCAACCCCTCTACCGGTACATCGGAGGTGTAAATGCCAATACTCTCCCTGTCCCGATGATGAATATCCTTAATGGCGGTTCTCATGCGGACAATAAAATTGATATTCAGGAATTCATGGTCATGCCTGTTGGAGCAAACTCCTTTAGTGAAGCCCTGCGCATGGGTGTGGAGGTTTTTCATAACCTGAAATCTGTGCTCAAAACCAAGGGCCACTCAACAAACGTGGGGGACGAAGGAGGCTTTGCCCCAAATCTCGGATCCAACGAAGAGGCAATTGAAGTAGTCCTTGAAGCCA
>CAZTES010000415.1:0-1697 GCA_964612275.1 uncultured Rikenellaceae bacterium | reverse complement strand
TTCATCCTGGCTTTTTGGATGAATCAACATGTTTCTCGCAAAAAGACTTTGCCAGGCTTTGTCTGTTATCACCCTAACGGGGATAGAATATTGTGGATCGGCCCCTGCGTATAAATCCTGAACAAACAGTTCTTCACCTTGCAAGAAAGCCTGAAGTCTGGAAAAGACTCCATTGAATTTCTCTGGTGACATTGGTCGGTTGTACTCTCCCCAATCAATTTTGTCAGATGTGGAGGGCTCCCTGACAAAGTATTTGTCGTCAGCTGCTCTGGCAGTCCACTTGCCGGTATTTACCAGGAAGGGTCCACCATTAACAATCTTCCCTTCTCCACGGAAAATAGCCTCTTCATACAATGCAGATTCAGGCAGGTTCCAGTAAACCTGGTCCAGGTAAATCAGCCCATGGTTTTCCAATCCAAAATCACTTGCAAGATCTCCGGCATGCTTTTGAGCCGGTGTTTCAAATTCTAAATATTTTGTCATAACCAGTCTCTGACAAGTTTACGTTCACCGATAAAGAGTTCATTCGGAGAGTTGGGATCCAGTACCCATTTAATACGCTCAATACCTTCTATGATCCCTTTTATTGAGCCGCAGGTTGATAGTCTCAGGTAGCCATCCAGCCCGAACTCGATACCGGGCATAGTCAGAACTCTCACCTTATCGAGTAACAACTTCGAGAGTCTTGTAGAGTTCTTATCATAGTGCCTGAAATCCGCAAATACATAGAATGTTCCATCGGGTTTTGTAGCCCTTATCCCATCAAAAGCGGAAAGTTGATCAAGCATAACCTTGCGGTTATTTTCCAGTGTAGACCGAAGGCTTTCCACACCCGATTGCACTCCGTTTATGGCACCTATAGCGGCTTTCTGCAATAATATTGCCGGACCGGCTGTTTGGTGTCCCTGGATGTTGGACATTACCTTGATCAGCTTTTTATTTCCGACAGCCCATCCAATTCTGAATCCGGTCATTGCATATTGTTTTGACACGCCATTGACCACCAGGATCTTCGAGTTTTCATTCAGGTCATTTACAAATTTGTAAACATTCGGTGCCCTTTTTCCATCGAAGACCAACCTCTGATAAAGGTCGTCCATAATCAGGTAGAGGTCCTCATCCTCACAAAACCGGACAATGTCCTTAATAAAATCTTCTGAATACAATGCTCCGGTGGGATTGTTTGGGCTATTCAGGATTATCGCTTTTGTATAGGATGTAACATTCTGGAGTATATCCTGCATTCTCGGATAAAACGAACCATCCTCAGGATAGACAGGAACAGGTACGGCGCCACAAAGTTTAACCATTTCAGGATAACTTACCCAGTAGGGTGCCGGGAAGATAATTTCGTCTTGCGGGTTCAATATGGCCTGAAGTGCCACCATGATGGATTGCTTGGCCCCGTTGGATGCAATGACATTTTCCGGTTCCACTTTCCGGTCATAAAAATCCTCAGTATACCGGATAATGGCCTGTTTCATCTCAATTGTACCGTCAACCGGTGTGTACCGGATATCCCCGGAATTAAGCAAACCGGTAAAACTGATAACGGCATCAAGGGGTGTTTTGCTTTTTGGCTCTCCACCACCCAGGTGGATCAGAGGCTCTCCTTTTGCCCTGAGGATTGCTGCTTTCTCGTTCAGCAGTAATGTGGCGGATTCCCCAATCGATTGCCCTATAAGACTTATGCTCAT
>CAZTES010000414.1:0-1721 GCA_964612275.1 uncultured Rikenellaceae bacterium | reverse complement strand
GAATGCCTCCTTCACCTCATCGAAAGCAGCCGATCGCTCGTGTTTGTTTGCGATTTTGCTGGCAGCAACAGCATAGATTTTATCATAGGTCTCATCATACAGCTTCTTCCTGAGCTCTTCATTGTTCTCTTCGTGGTTGTAAATTCTGGTTTCGGGTTTCCCTTTCATTTTTGCCAGCTCAAGTTGTGCTTTACACTGCACCTTGATCGCCTGGTGTGCAAATTTTATGGCTTCCAACATATCCTCTTCTGAGACCTCATTCATTTCACCCTCCACCATCAATATATTTTTTTCGGTAGCTCCAACGACAATATCTATATCGGATACTTCCAGGTCGGTAAACGTAGGGTTGATTTTGAATTTACCATCAATTCTTCCTACCCGCACTTCGGATATGGGTCCGTTAAACGGTATGTCAGACATTGTCAGGGCTGCCGAGGCAGCCAGTCCGGCAAGGGAATCGGGCATGATATCTTTATCGGCCGAAATAAGGTTAACGGTAACGAAAGTTTCTGCATGAAAGTCATCGGGGAATAAGGGTCTCAGTGCCCTGTCGACCAGTCGTGCAATAAGCACCTCGTAATCCGATGGCCTGGTTTCCCGTTTCATAAAACCTCCGGGAAATCGTCCCAGGGATGCAAATTTTTCTTTGTAATCGACAGAGAGTGGCATGAAATCCACATCTTCCCGTGCTTCTTTTGCTGAAACAACGGTTGCCAGAAGCATGGTCCTTCCCATTTTCACCACTACAGAGCCATCAGCCTGTTTTGCCAGTTTCCCCGTTTCAATTGAGATACTCCTACCATCACCCAGGTCTATGGTCTTTTCAAATGCTTGGTACATCATTTAATCTCCTTCCTTATGTTGATCATTCTGATGAATCAGGTATGAAAAAAGGCAATTTTCAAATTGCCTTTTTCACTACTTTCGTAATTTCAAAGCTTTAATAACAGCACGGTACCGTTCGATATCCCGGTGCCTCAGGTAATCCAGCAGCCTCCTTCTTTTCCCCACGAGTTTTACCAGAGACATCTGCGTACTGAAATCTTTTTTGTTTTTCTTCAGGTGTTCTGTCAAGTGTGCAATCCGGTAGGAAAAAAGTGCAATCTGCCCTTCCGTTGATCCGGTATCTGTTTCCGATTTCCCGTACTTTTTAAAAAATTCTTTCTTCTTTTCAGCAGTTAAGTACATACCTATCTATTCTATAATTATTTACCTCTGTTTTTAAGAAGTGCAAAAATATCCATTTTTTTTTATAATTCAATAACAATTAAGAGAAAGTTTAGAAATCATCCGAAATCAATGATTTCTTTCACTTTATTAATCTGCTCCACCGTTCCCAGCACGAACAGCTGGTCCTCGGTAGTTAGCACCACACCGGGTTCGGGATTGATGATATAACTTTTATCCTTTTTTTTCAGTCCGATGATGTTGGCACCGGAGACATTGCGAACATCCAGTTCACGGATAGATTTACCGGCAAAGCAGGAGGAGAGGTTGTCGGCGTCATTGGGCAGAGTTGTGATCATAGCCTTCGCCTTATCAATCCTGGATTCTGCCAGGACATCCTCTTGTGCTGCATCACCATGGATGTAGAGCAGTCTGGTCTCCTCCCTGATCTTATCAATCAAGGTTTCATTGCTTTCAATAACTACAAAAACCTCATCATTTTCAGCCAATTCAATGGCTGCCTGTTTTCCATTTCTGCCATAACCACATAA
>CAZTES010000413.1:0-1747 GCA_964612275.1 uncultured Rikenellaceae bacterium | reverse complement strand
CTCCGTAATTGAATGCCTGATCCATCCCGAATTCGGAACCGAGATACTTGTCGACACACCACCCGAAAATAACAGGCGAAAAGTCTTTGTTTATACCTCGATTAATGCAGATGCCATGAAAAAGGACTTCTTCGGATCCGTCAGTGAATATTTTACTTCTGGTAATCCCCAGGGAGAATAAACACGTAGGAATCCTGATATTCAACGCTTTATGCAAATGCGATTCGTACAGCAACTGACGTCTGGCATTTACCAATCAGCGATACATAACAGAAATTGGTGAAAATGAAATTAGTCGGACAATAGTGATTTTATATGATTAAATCAGTCCGGGATTTTTTTAAACTATGATATTAAATTAATTTTACCTTGCTATATAAAGATAATGAGGAATATTGGATTCATTTCAGCCGTAATCATGCTAAGCCTATTTCTGCAATCATGTACCAATGGAGAAGGAAAAAAGGCCAGGAGAAATTCCGTGATAACATTTGCAGAAACCAACTTTGAATATGGGGATATTACTGTCAAAGGGGACGGGGATTGTGAGTTCCCGTTCCGCAACACAGGAAAAACACCTCTTATCCTGACCCATGTGAAATCCACCTGCGGGTGCACCGTACCTGAATGGCCCAGCGAGCCTATCAAGGCAGGGGAGCAAGGCATCATCCGGGTCACCTATGATACCCAAAGAGTCGGAACTTTTTATAAATCCATCTATGTTTACTCCAACGCGAGTAATGGCGTGCAACGCTTATATATTAAAGGGAGAGTACAACCCTACGAACAGGAATCAGTAAATTAAATATTTCCACTCATGCCTGAGATATCTAAGAGGGGCAGATTGATGCCCGAATCACCCATCCGGAAACTGGTGCCTTATGCAGAGGATGCAAAAAGAAAGGGACGGAAGGTCTACTACCTGAACATCGGGCAGCCGGATATCAAGACCCCGGAAGTAGCTATCGAAGCAGTTAAAAACCTTAGTGAAAAGGTCATCGAGTACAGTCATTCCGCCGGGAATGAAAGCTACCGGAGGAAGTTGTCGGAATATTACGGTGGACTGAATATTGCAGTGGATCATACCGAAATATTAATCACTACCGGCGGTTCGGAGGCTATATTGTTTGCCCTGATGTCCACCCTGGATCCAGGCGATGAGGTGATTGTCCCGGAACCCTATTACGCCAATTATAACGGATTCACTATTGCTGCGGGAGTAAATGTAAAACCAGTCGTTTCCAATATTGAAAATGGTTTTGCCCTGCCACCTGTAGGAGATCTTGAGAAGCTGATCACTTCAAAAACACGAGGGATCATCATTTGTAATCCGAACAATCCGACGGGCTATCTGTATTCAAGGGAGGAGATGGAACAGCTTGGAAAGGTCATCCTCAAGCATGATTTGTACCTGTATTCTGATGAGGTATACCGGGAATTCTGCTATGACGGCCATACACATTTTTCCTCCATGCACTTACCGGGAGCAGACCGGCATGTAATACTGCTTGACTCCATTTCTAAAAGATACAGTGCCTGCGGGGTAAGGATCGGGGCCATGATAAGCAAGAACAGGGATGTTATCTCCACCGCACTGAAATTTGCCCAGGCCCGGTTGAGTCCACCTTCACTCGGACAAATCCTTGGTGAAGCCGCCCTCGATACTCCGCAGGAATATTTTGATGAGGTTTACCAGCAATATATCGAAAGAAGGGATTTCATGGTGGCAGCCTTGAATGGTATGGAA
>CAZTES010000412.1:0-1774 GCA_964612275.1 uncultured Rikenellaceae bacterium | reverse complement strand
TATCGTTATATTCTTCTGCTGACTGAATTGCCAGGTTGAATTTTGCAATGGCTTCCTCGTAATTCTTAGCTTGCATTTCTTCTCTGGCCATACTGTAATGCAGCTTAGGAATTTGAATTTCAGCCAGAGCCCTGGTTTCATCGCCTTCTTCACCAAGGGTTTTGCATATCCCGATGCATTTTTCGAATGCTACGAGTGCTTCAGCCGCACTGGATTGCAATAGTTGGACCCCTTCATTATAGGCAGTAATTGCATCAACTTTGGTTTGAGCATAACCTGTAAGGGTTATCAGCATCAGCAAAATGGATATCCATTTCTTACCAGGTTTCCATGATTTTGTTACCATGATTTTTATTTTTTAGTAAATACTTAATGAAGTAAAGATGCAAATATATAAAGAGTTATCAATTTTTAAAAAAGAATTGTTTCCCTCTATTTCATCTGCAGGGCAGATTCGGTGAAATTTTATTCAAAAACCATACCAATTCCCATGAGGAGTGATCAGTGGTTTTTCAGTATATAGTCATATTTAGCCTGTGATTTTGCTTGTTTCCAGTGGTCCCGTGCCAATTTTCTATCCCCCTGTCTTTCATAAATCCTGCTCAGTCCAAAATGTGCAAGTGCACTAAAGTTATCGACCCTGATACCATACTGTTCCGCTATTTTCAATCCTTCCAGGTAGCTTTGTTCAGCTGCTTTATCATTCTTTTCCAGTTTTTCCTTTACAACACCCCCAAATATGAGGCATGCCATGGATGCAAAGCGGTCCTGATGGATATCTGGCTGAAGGATTTTTATCTGTTTTTTCATTTCTTCATAGTTACCTGCCGAGTTTAAACACAGTAAGTGTCTCACTCTAAAGAAGTTATTATTAGGAAAGGCTGCAAGCACTTCATCTGAAAAAGTAAGTGAAAATTCAGGATCATCCTGCATACTCATAGCAATATGGGAGAGGAAGTACAATGCTTCAGCCCTTAAGAAAACAGAATTATCCTTGATCCACAGGAGCATCTTCCACCCCTCATCCTTATCGCCCGGGGGAAAGAAAATCGATACGGGTTTATAGACGGGATGAATGGCGGGGTAAACTTCGCGGTAATAATTATAGACACCTGTAAAGAACCGGAATTCCGCGAATTTCTGGTCCAGGTAAAAACCTTGTTTCAAGCGACGGTAAGTCGGGATAACCAGTGAAAGCACCTCCCTGCTTTCGCCGTTATCGGCATAGTACAGAAGCAGGAGCGCATGTGCAACCAGATCGAAGAAGATTCCCTCTACATCCTCTTCATCCAGATCTGTCATGCTCTGGGCGATGCGTTTTGCCTCCTCCATTTCCATGATAAATTCGCCCGATCTCTTCTCAAACGGGGTTAATGGGTTGGTTTCCCAATAGATGAGGAACCCGCGCAGGAAGGGGTTTACCGGATGTCCTGGAGTTCTCTTTTCAACCTGCCGGAAAATGGAATCAGCCCTCTGAAAATCATAATTGTAGACATGGTCAATCCCATACCGGATCTGGTCCATAATCTCCTCTCTTTCGAATATGCGGACCTGGGAAAAGATTACCTGTTCAGAAAAAAACAGAGTAAACCCGATAAATACAAACCGATGTATTAACCCCATTTCAGGAAGCTGCTTTAGTGAAGCTCTGTTTACATAAAGGTAAAGAAATATCGAATAATGAACAAGGAATAAGGAATTATGAAGGAAGGAGGAGGAAGTATACAGTGCGCAATATAAGAAGTTACGGGGTACGGGGAAAAAGTCTGCAGTC
>CAZTES010000411.1:0-1778 GCA_964612275.1 uncultured Rikenellaceae bacterium | reverse complement strand
CTCGTATCTTCACAGTCCTGGGGTGGTACATAACTCTGGTGTCCGTAAACCCTGAGAGCCATCTCTACATTGTCAACCTGCTCCAGACTGTCGATTGTCTTATTCAGAAAATTCCTGGCGATATTGATCTTCTTATCACTCTCCCACACACCGGACATGCTCTGTGAACAGTCGAAAACGAATAGTATCCGGGTTAAGGGCTTCTTTGGACCCGGCTGCTGGGAAGTGACCGAGCCAAACGGGAGAAGAAAAAGTGCGCTTGTGAATAAACAGATGATTTTTTTCAAAATAACAGGTTTTAATGGATTCAGAGTTAAAGGTAAGAAAAATTAAATGTAATTTTACCGAACGTTTTATTAATCAAAACGTGAAGAATGGCACTGCAGTGTGGAATAACAGGAATTGCCAATGTAGGCAAAACAACGATTTTTAACTGCTTCTCCAATACCCGGGGCGAAACGACCAGTTATGCATTTACCAGTAACAGGTCGAATATTGGAAGAATATCCGTTCCCGATCACCGGTTGACAGAATTGGAAAAACTGCATCCCACCGGAAAGATCGTGCCCGTCACCTTTGAAATTGTCGATATACCCGGATTAACCAGAGGGGCAAGCCTGGGCGAAGGTGTTGGAAATCAGTTCCTGAGTGATATTCGCAATACCGATGCATTGATCCATGTCCTCCGCTGTTTTGATGACGATAACCTCCCACACATTGATGGTACGGTGGATCCGGTAAGGGACAAAGAAACCGTTGAGTTGGAACTGCAGATCAAGGACCTCGAATCGGTGGAGAAAAAAATTCAGAAACTGGAAAAAGTTGCAAAAGCAGGAGATAAAGACGCAGGAAAAGAAGTCGAAAGGTTGAACCGCTATAAAAATCACCTCGAGGACTGTAAGTCGGCAAGGACAATTGACCTGGATGACAGCGAAAAGAAAATAGTGGATGATCTCTTCCTGTTAACAGCCAAACCCGTTCTCTACGTCTGCAATGTAGACGATGCTTCCGCCGTTTCAGGAAATCATTATGTGGAAAAAGTCCGTGAATCCCTTTCCGGGGAAGATGCTGAAATACTGGTGATTGCGGGAAGCCTCGAAGCAGATATTGCCGAATTCGATGATGCGGATGACCGGCAGGAATTCCTGGAAGATGTCGGATTGAATGAACCCGGAGTGAACAAATTGATACGATCAGCGTATACATTACTTGACCTGCAGACTTTTTTTACGATGAATCCCAAGGAGATCCATGCCTGGACACTCAAACGGGGAATGAAAGCACCCCAGGCAGCAGGCACTATCCATAGCGATATGGAACGCGGGTTTATCCGGGCAGAAGTGATGAAGTATTCAGACTTCGTAACCTATGGCTCTGAACAAAAATGCAGGGAAGCAGGAAAACTCTCCGTGGAAGGAAAACAGTATGAAGTGCAAGATGGCGATATCCTCTATATACGATTCAATGTGTGAAGCATGAAGAAATCAGTCCGGATTATTGTAATATTAGTCATCCTGGTTGCTCACAATCTCCAGCTGATGAGCCAGGATGATAGAAAAGAACAAATTCAAATTGCCCTCGGGGAACTTGAAAAGTTTGGAGAGGTTGCATTTTTTATTAAACGGAAAGATGCGGGGAACTTAAATCAACTCTCTTCTCAAATATCTGTTGCAAACCTGACTGAAAATGGATTGACAGGATATACCAGTTCAAAACAATTTACACGGTTTTTAAGAACCGGAATCCCGTTTGAAGTTGTCCCACATACACCGGTGAAA
>CAZTES010000410.1:0-1779 GCA_964612275.1 uncultured Rikenellaceae bacterium | reverse complement strand
GTTGCAATGGGGCTTTCAGCCATAAATCAATATATCGGTTTGAAAACGGGTGAAAATACCCTTCAGGATTATGTGGACTATGTAAAGAATGATCTGATGGGAATTGTACGCGATGATCTTGTGGCCAATATTGCGAGACATGTTGATTCATCGGTTCATTTATTTGAGAAATGGGGATTGCCCATTTGGAAAGATGAGCAGGGTAATTATGTAAATGAAGGACGTTGGCAAATTATGATCAACGGTGAATCGTATAAAACCATTGTAGCTGAAGCGGCAAAAAATGCCCTTACAGAATTAGGAGAAAACGGGGAATACTATGAAAGGATCTTTATAACCGGCCCACTTATGGATGGCAACAGATGTGCAGGTGCCGTTGGATTCAGTGTTAGAGAAAATAAATTCTATGTATTTAAGGCAAAGAGTGTTCTGGCAGCAATGGGTGGTGCCGTTCATGTATTCAAACCCCGATCTGTTGGCGAGGGGCTCGGGCGCTCGTGGTATCCACCATTCAATTCAGGTGCCAGTACATATTTTACGATTAAGGCCGGTGCTGAAATGACCTGCCAGGAAATAAGGTTTGTCCCGGTCCGGTTCAAGGATGCTTATGGTCCTGTGGGTGCCTGGTTTCTCCTGTTCAAAGCCAAAGCAACAAATGCCATGGGAGAAGATTATATGGAAACCCGGGCAGATGAACTTAATAACTGGTTGCCATACGGAAAAGTAAAACCAACCCCGGCTAACCTCAGGAATTACCTGATGATGCTCGAAGTAAATGAAGGAAAACATCCCATTTACATGAGAACGGATGAAGCTATCCATGAAATTGTAAAAAAAGCAGAAGATGAAAAAACGGCTATAAGAACCCTTAAGAAACTCGAAAATGAGGCATGGGAAGATTTTCTTGATATGACCGTGAGCCAGGCTTTATTATGGGCTTCAACCAATGTTAAACCGGAAGAGCAACCCTCCGAAATAGCGGCATGTGAGCCTTATTTTATCGGTTCGCATTCAGGTGGCTCCGGAGCCTGGGTCAGCGGCCCTGAGGATCTGGCTCCACAGGAATACAAGTGGGGTTTCCCTAACATGACCACCATACAAGGTTTATTTGCTGCCGGTGATGCTTCAGGCGCTTCCAGCCATAAATTCTCGTCAGGATCATTCACCGAAGGAAGAATCGCTGCAAAAGCCGCCATCAGTTTCTGTGTTGATTTTCCTGATATACCTTCAATTAGCCCTACAACGGTTGAAGAAATAAAAGCTGAAATATTCAAACCACTCGAAACCTATTCAAAATTTAAAGATTATTCAATTGATCCGAACATAAACCCGAATTTTGTCAAACCTAAAATGTTTATGTTCAGACTACAAAAGATAATGGATGAATATGCAGGAGGCGTTTCCAATGCTTTCCGGACCTCGAAACCACTATTGGAGAAAGGTCTTGAACTCCTCCGGTTCATGAGGGAAGATGTGGAAAAACTTGCAGCAGAAGATACACACGAATTGATGAGATGCTGGGAGAACATTCACAGGATCTGGCAGGCTGAATCACACATCCGTACAATCCTTTTCAGGGAGGAAACAAGATGGCCTGGTTATTACTTCAGAACCGATTTCCCGAAAATGAAAGAAGAATGGAAATGTTTTGCTAACTGCCGGTGGAACCCAGAAACCGGCGATTGGGAGATGAAAAAAAGAGAGATTATTGACCTGGTTGATTAATATGTTGTCGGTTGTTTCCAACCGACAATATCAATGTCAGGTGGAAACACCTGA
>CAZTES010000409.1:0-1799 GCA_964612275.1 uncultured Rikenellaceae bacterium | reverse complement strand
CCAGTTGAAGAGACCCGAAACCTGGAGGGTAAAAAAACATTATGGAACTATTTGGCACCATATGAAACAATCTGGAACGTTCTACTCACCCCTCGCCCGCCGCAGTCTTCTTTGAATACTGAATCCGCCGTTAGTTCTCTTAGTCCCTCAGTCAGTATCCATTCCCTGCTCACTTCTCATCCTCGCTCATCGTCACACAGTCTCTCTGTCTCCCAGTCAATTAACTCGTACCACGAACTGCCACCCCACAAACCGTCACACAGTCTCTCTGTCTCTCTGTCAGTTGACTCGTACCACGAACTGCCACCCCACAAACCGTCACACAGTCGTAGTACGAGTTTTAAAGGCCACCTAAGGTATTTCAGTCGTTTCAGGTATTTGAGAGGCATTTTAGACATTTTAGACATTTGAGGCATTCTCACTCACCCCGCTTTCAGCGGGATGAATTCGACATTCATTTTTCATATCAACCCTGTTTCATGAAAAATGTGTCTTATTCATACCTCAGCGCCTCAGCCGGATTGGTTCGGGATGCTTTAAACGCCTGGTAACTAACTGATAACCATGCAACAGCCAGTACAATTCCAAGGGATAGCAGGTATGGTCCCAGGGACCAGGGAATCCGGAAATAAAAATTCTGCAACCATCCTTTCATCATAAAATACCCTACAGGCCAGGAAATAAGTGTAGAGATCCCAACAAGGATGATAATCTCTTTCGAAAGTAAAAGAATAATTGTCGATGCTGAAGCTCCATTTACTTTTCTAATCCCGATCTCCCTGGTTCTTTGTTCTGCTGTGAACGATGCAAGTCCGAACAATCCCAGACTGGCAATCAGAATGGCAAGGATTGAAAAGACCAGCGACAGAACCCCGGTCCTTCTGTCCTCCTGGTATAAGGAATCGAAATTTTCATCCATAAAAAAGGATAACATGGGGTCATTGTCCGAAAATTCCTTCCAAAGCTTTTCAATTTGGGAAACCGTTTGATTTTTACTTTCTTCTGCTATCCTGATCGAGATATATCCCCATCTGGTACTTTCATCTTTAATGATGAGTATCGCTGGGAAGATTCGATCATGTAACGATTGGTAATGAAAATCCTCAATTACACCAATGACATTCAGAAAAGCAAAGCCACCCTGTTGATCGATCGGCATTTTGAACCGGAAATCATATGGAGCCTTCAATCCAAATTGATTTACTGCACTTTGATTGATCAGGCAAGCTGAACTGTCTGACGCTAAATCATCAGAGAAAAAACGGCCTTCGGCGATTCCCATTTCATACGTTTCGGCAAATTGATCATCCACCCAGAATGTTTGCATCAGGTATGTGTTTTCACTGGGTTCGCCTTCAATCCAATATCCGTTATTATTGTTTGTATGACCAGGGGTTGCTGTAGAGTGCGTTACGTTAAAGACTCCGGTAAGTTTTTCAACTTCATCAATGAATGTTTGTTGTCGATCTCCCAGTGCTTGAACCCTCCTTAAGACCAGCAGATTCTCTTTTGTAAAACCAAGGTCTTTATCTATCATAAAATGGATCTGATTAAACACTGAAATTGTTCCAAGGATAATGACGATTGATACCGTCATCTGGAAAACCACAAGGATGCTTCTGAGAATATTGCTCCTGGTTCCCATCTTCAATGAACCTGTTAAAACTGCCACAGGACGAAACGATGCAAGGAAGAATGCAGGGTATGTCCCCGACAAAAATCCCATGATGATGCCCAGAACAATCAGGCCCGGAATGGTATACCATTCAAGATAATTCACCTGTAGATTAAGGTGTATT
>CAZTES010000408.1:0-1799 GCA_964612275.1 uncultured Rikenellaceae bacterium | reverse complement strand
TATTGAATCGTATCATGACATGATAAGCATACCACCACATGTCATCCCTGAGCGGGTACAGGATCCACGGTTCAATTTTGCTGTGAAGTGAATAGTAATGGAAATCTTTCACTACTCCTATGATCCTGTAATTTATGCTATCAACAGCAGGCCATTGGGTGTCATCAAACTGTGTTTCAAGGGGATATTTCAATTCACAGAAGCGAACCATTTCTTCATTTACGATCGCGGTAAAAGAATCCGTTGGCATTTCCGGATTAAAATTACGGCCGCTTACTATCTCCAGACCGAGTGTCTTAATGTAGTCGTAATCACCCCAGGCAACGAATATACCTGGGCGATCGTGATCGGGACGTCCTTTGATGTGGTGTCCCTGCTGGTTATGGTGTATACCCGGTATATTGTAACCAATTGAAACCGAGCTGATTGCAGGATGTTTTAACAGTTCTTCTTTAAACAGCTTATCATTCTCTCTCAATCCATATGCCCTGTTTATTACCAGGACCTGCTCTTTATCAAATCCAAGGTATTTGTTTTGAGCATAACCCAGTTGTTTAAATACGATAAGGGTACCTATAATGATCACGGTACAAATTGTAAACTGAAAAACTACCAGTATGTTGCGAAACCAGCTTTTACTGGTTCCGCGGCGGGTCAGGATTAAACCTTTCAAAACAACAACCGGTCGGAAGGCTGAAAGAGCAACAGCAGGATAGATACCGGAGATGATCCCGGTGAGCAGAGCAAAAACCAATAATCCGGGGATAATCAGGGGATTACTGAAGTAATTCAGGTTCATTTCCTTGCCGGTCAGGGTGTTGTAAAAGGGGATTGCCAGTTCGGCAAGCAGCATTCCCAGGCATAACGCAATAAAACTCAGTATTATCGATTCGCCCAGGTATTGCATTATCAGTTGTGGTCTGAAAGCCCCGGCGACTTTACGCATTCCAACTTCATGTGACCGGTTGATTGCCATGGCTGTCGAAAGATTCATATAATTGACACATGCTAACAAGAGAATGAACAATCCGATCAAACCCAGAACATAAACAAACGATTTCGTATTATGATCCTGGTTGATCATCTGGCTGAGGTAAACCTCTTTCAGAGAAAGTAACCAGAACCGGTACCAGTATCCCTGTTCTTCATACCAGTCAATCGTCACACCGCTTCCTGCTTCCATGACGGGGCCAATGTGATCTCTGACAAATCGATCGAATTTCCCTTCGAGGTCTGAAGGATCAAATCCTTCCTGCAATACCACGTAGGAAGAGTATGTATGGTTGAACCATCCTTCATCATTTACCCTTGCCTGTTCATGTGTAAACAGGGAAAACATCATATCGAAATAAAAATGGGTGTTGTGCGGTTGATCCTTAACCACTCCGGTTATCTCATAGTCAACCTCGCCGGAACGTTTTAGCACCTTCCCTACCGGATTGGTCTCTCCGAAATATTTTTTCGACGTGGATTCTGTTATCACGATTGTGTTGGGCCTGGATAGTGCTCCTTCAGGGGTTCCATGAATAAATGGAATGTCAAAAACACCAAATACCGTTGAATCGGCACCAATCACAAATTTCTCGGCAAATGTTTTATCCTCGTAAGTGAAGATATGTTCTGTATACCAAAGGCACAATCGTGTACCGGTCTCAATTTCCGGATAAGTCTCCATCATTACCGGTAGCATGGGCGGCGTGGTCCAACCCGATTTGGACTCACCATGTTCACTTTTACTATCCCTGCAAACCAGGTAGGTCCGGTCTGCTTTTTCATGGTAATTATCATAACTCAATTCA
>CAZTES010000407.1:0-1800 GCA_964612275.1 uncultured Rikenellaceae bacterium | reverse complement strand
ACAATAATGCTGATGATTGTAAGCAGGGGGTTGAACAGAACAGCAGCAATGATCTTGGGGAGGATCAGGTAACTGGCTGAATTCACTCCCATGATCTCCAGGGCGTCAATTTGTTCAGTAACCCGCATGGTCCCTAATTCTGAAGCGATATTGGATCCGACTTTTCCGGCAAGGATTAATGCAACCATGGTGGAGGAAAATTCAAGGATGATCGAATCTCGGCACCCCAACCCGATAAGATAGGTTGGGAATAGTGGATTTTCAGTGTTGTAAGCAGTTTGTAATGTGATCACAGCTCCCATGAATGTAGATATGATCACAACGATCGCGACAGAGTTTATCCCCAGACTCAAAATTTCCCGGATGATCTGCCTGTAATAGATTTTACCCTTTTCTGGTTTCGCGAACACTTTCGATAAAAGGATAAAATAGTTCCCGATATGATAGATAATATTCATCCCAACCTGAATTGGATCTTAAATTTAAGAATATTTTATGGAATACGGGTTGTCCGCTCTTTTATTTATTTTGGTCAGATTTTGGTTGGGGAGAGTAATACAATTTTTATACCTTTGGGCATCCCGTAACAGAGATCATCAATCATGAATAAGGATCACTATTGCATCATCATGGCTGGAGGAGTAGGAAGTCGTTTTTGGCCCCTCAGCCGGAAAAACAAGCCAAAGCAATTTCTTGATATCCTTGGTGTTGGAAAAACACTTCTCCAACTCACCTATGACCGGTTTTTCGATATTTTTCATGAGAAGAATATTTTTGTGGTGACCAGTTCGGAGTATGGCAGCCTGGTAAAGAAGCAGTTGCCCAAATTGCCCCAAGAACAGATCCTGCTTGAACCGTTCCGGAAGAATACCGCCCCCTGCATTGCATATGCAAACTACAAGATCCAGCAGCTGCATCCCGATGCCACGATCGTTGTTGCCCCATCCGATCATTTTATCCTGAGGGAGGAGGAATTCAGGCGGGTTATCCGGGAAGGAATGGAATTCGTCAGGGATAGGGATGCTTTACTTACCCTGGGTATTAAACCGGATCGTCCCGAGACAGGCTATGGTTACATACAGATCAATAATGGACAGGGTTTGACAGGATACAAAAACTTCAGGAAGGTAAAGACGTTTACTGAAAAACCGGATTTGGAATTGGCAAAAGTGTTTTTTGAAAGCGGTGAATTTTATTGGAATTCGGGTCTCTTCATCTGGTCATTGCAATCGGTGATGAAAGCATTTGAACATCACCTCCCGGAAATGCACAGCCTGTTCAAAGAGGGAGCTGGCATTTATTATACCGATAAGGAAAAAGAGTTCATCCTTGAAACCTATTCAAATACCAAGAGCATTTCCATCGATTATGGAATTATGGAGAAAGCAGATAATGTCTATGTGCTTTGTTCAGATTTCGGTTGGTCTGACCTGGGTACCTGGGGTTCACTGTATGAACAGTCGGAGAAGAATGATCGGATGAACGTGACATCCGGGGAAAATATTTTTACCTATGGTGTGAAAGATTCCATAATAAAAGTGCCCAGGAACAAGCTTGTTGTCTTGCAGGGATTGGAAGAATTTATTGTGGTTGAATCGGATGATATTCTGCTGGTATTTAAACGGCAGGATGAGCAGATGATAAAACAGATCGTTCAGGATGTTCAGATGAAGAAGGGCGATGATTACGTATAAAAAAAACCCTCAGCTGAGGGTTTTTTTATTGGTTAGGCGGGGCTTAATACTCCCACATATCGTGTTCCGTATTGATCAACCACTCCTTCACCCGTTCGGCTTCAAG
>CAZTES010000406.1:0-1806 GCA_964612275.1 uncultured Rikenellaceae bacterium | reverse complement strand
GCGACCCCTCGCCCCCCAGACGAGTACTCTAAACCGTGCTGAGCTACATCCCGAACTTTTGAATATAATTTTTACTTTAGTGACATCCCTAAAACTCTAAACCGTGCTGAATTCCGAGATTCACGAAATTTTTAATCTTTATTGAATCTCGAGAATCCTCGAATTTTATCAGATCGTACCTGCCGTAGGCGTGATCTGCAAAATTCGGGACTACATCCCGAATTTTCCACTTTCTTAAATGGCCCGACAAAATTACGGAACTGACAGGAATCTGCAAAATTTTCAGGTATTATATTAGTGGCACGGGAATTGTCCACTATGCGGCAATCAAAAACAGATCTTTTCTTATTTTTGCACCTCTGTAGGTTAAACAATAAAAAAACAACAAATGGATCTTTTCAAACCCATTGATAACCTTGAAGACAACAAGGAGACTCAACATAGTGACCAGGATGTAGAAAAAGTGAAATGCCTGATCATCGGCTCCGGTCCTGCTGGATATACAGCTGCCATTTATGCAGCCCGGGCTAACCTCCAACCCGTCCTCTACGAGGGACTGCAACCGGGCGGACAACTGACTACAACCACCGAGGTGGAGAACTTCCCCGGATACCCGGAAGGAATTACCGGTCCTGAAATGATGGAAGACCTGAAAAAACAGGCGATCCGTTTTGGTACCGATGTGCGCTGGGGACTGGCAACAGCATCGGACCTTTCCAATCAACCCTATAAAATCACGATCGATAATAAAAAAGCGATCGAGGCAGAAACAGTCATCATTGCAACCGGTGCAACAGCCAAATACTTAGGGCTGGAGGATGAAAAGAAATATGCCGGGTCAGGTGTCTCTGCATGCGCTACCTGTGACGGATTTTTCTATAAAGACAAAGTGGTTGCCGTGGTGGGTGGCGGCGATTCAGCCTGCGAAGAAGCACTCTACCTGTCAAACCTCTGCTCAAAAGTCTATGTGATCGTTCGCAAAAACTACCTCAGGGCATCCCAAATCATGCAACAACGGGTGGCTGAAAAAGAGAACATCGAAATCCTCTTTGAACACAATACCAAAGGACTCTTCGGGGAAGGTGTGGTCGAAGGAGCTAACCTGATCAAAAAAATGGGAGAACCGCAAGAGGAAGAGGTGAAGATCAAGATCGACGGATTCTTCCTGGCAATCGGTCATACACCCAACTCGGATATCTTTAAAAAATACCTGGAAACCGACGAAACAGGCTATATCCAGACTAAAAAAGGTACTGCCAAAACCAGTTTGCCGGGTGTCTTTGCCTGTGGCGATGTCCAGGATAAAGACTATCGCCAGGCCGTTACAGCCGCCGGATCAGGCTGCATGGCAGCACTGGATGCCGAACGGTATCTAAGTGAAAAGGGAGCTTAGTTATAAGTTATAGGTTAATAAGTTGATAGGGTTTGTTCTGATTAGCGTGGGGAAAATTCCGGTCCATGGAAGGTTTTCCCAGTGATTATCCTGGTATTTGGACCGGTTTTGTGTGGCCACACAAAACCCCGGGTTACGCTCACTACTGTTCGCTCACCCGGGGCTATTGAATATTCAACTCCTCCGGAGTTGTTGCTATATCATTGAATTATAACACATTACCATTAATCCCAATCAATGCTACGTCTATCGACTTCGCTGGATGAAGTCCGAAGTTTTACCCTAGGCTGGCTCCATGCAAAATCCAAACTCATCATTCATCATTCAAACACTCCCGTATCCCGGAACTGTTCACCTTTCAATTTTCAAATCCGAAATTCGAAATTCCATTCTTTCTAAAAACATGCCGCCCC
>CAZTES010000405.1:0-1826 GCA_964612275.1 uncultured Rikenellaceae bacterium | reverse complement strand
GAAGGCTCGCATTGCAGATGGTTTCTCCAACAGCAACTTTTGCCATATCACCTTCAATAGAAAGCACTTTTGCCGGTATGCTCAAACACATGATTTACTCCTCCTTTTTGCAGCAATAACTAACTGTCCCAGGGCTATTCCTCCA
This sequence comes from uncultured Rikenellaceae bacterium, assembly GCA_964612275.1. Taxonomy (GTDB): domain Bacteria; phylum Bacteroidota; class Bacteroidia; order Bacteroidales; family VadinHA17. The sequence goes on along the minus strand of CAZTES010000405.1, from coordinate 1,681 downwards.
TCGTTCACGGGCACCTCGCGAGGTAAATAAACGGTCAATCCAGCAGTGGAAAGTTTCTTCTCCACACGCTCAAGGATATAACGGTTCTGGAAAGTTCCGCCTGACAGGGCAACTTTTTGTATGCCGGTTTTCTCCGCCAGTTCCGAGACAGCAGCAAAGATAGCTGAAATAATTGTATTGTGAAATTTGGCGGAAACGTGTGATACCGGTCTGTTAGCCTGAATATCATCGACCACACCCCGGATGGTTTCCCGGAAGGATATCTCTTCTGAAATGGTAAAACCATACTGACCGGTAACTTCCAGTTCAATCACCGATTCCAGTCTCATGGGTGCTTCAGCATGAAAATCCGAGTGGGTGCAGGTATTTGTCATCGCGGCAATGGCATCGAACAACCGTCCGGCACTGGATGTCAACGGGGTATTGATATTTTTTTCAATCGCCTGAATGACAAGTCTTACATCTGATTTATCGATCTGCTTAAGAAAAGGAAGATCCAGGTTCAGAAAATCCTTTCCATAACAGGTGTAGAGCCAGGAAACCGCCATCCTCCAGGGCTCCTCAGTCGCCTTATCTCCCCCGGGCATCGGGACATATTCAAAATGGCAGGGTCGCTCATAATCAGCCAGGTCACACACCAGGAACTCACCACCCCAAATCTTCCCATCATCTCCATAACCGATCCCATCCATACTCACGCCGATCACCCTTTCATCCAGGTTATATTCTGCCATACAGGATGCAATATGAGCATGGTGATGCTGCACGCGGATCACTTCCATTCCCGATTCTTCAGCATACCGTGTAGAGAGGTAATCGGGATGCATATCGCACACTACATTAACCGGCTTGAGGCGAAACAGTTTCTCAAATTGCCGGATGGTTTCACTGAAAAACCGGTAGGTTTCGAGATTTTTAAGATCACCAATGTGTTGACTCATAATGGCCTGATTTCCTTTCCCCAGGCAGAAACAGTTCACCAACTCTGCACCGGTTGCAAGAATGCCATCCACATTCATTCCCAGGTTTATCGGTGACGGGACAAATCCCCGGGACCTGCGAACGGACCGGACTGTATCATTCACGACCATCACCACCGAATCGTCTGTCCGGTTGTATATCTCCCGGTTATAATCGAGCAGGGCATCCACCCTACCGGAAAGTTTTTTTGCTGCCGTATCGTTATCGATCAGGATGGGTTGTTCAGAGATATTTCCGCTTGTAAGAACAATGGCAGGTGTTGTCAGCTGCTCAAACAGCATGTAGTGGAAAGGCATGTAGGGCAACATAGCCCCGACAGTATGAAAACCAACGCTTACATCTTTTGCGAGCGGTTTTTTACTCTCCAGCAGGACAATGGGACGTCTCCAGGAGCTGATCTCCTTTTCTTCCTCTGCATTCAAACGGGCAAATTCTTTCAGGGTATCCAGGGAGCCAAACATCACTGCAAAAGGTTTGCCATCCCGGTCTTTTGCCTTTCTGAGTCGTTCCACAGCCTCCCCGTTCAATGCATCACAGGCGATAAAAAAACCTCCCAGTCCTTTGATCGCAATGATCTTTCCGTTTTCGATCATGGATGAAACCTGCTGAACGATGGTTGTAATGTCAGTAATGCTTTTTCCATTCACCATCAACCGGTACCAGGGTCCGCACTGTAAACAGGCAACGGGTTGTGCATGAA
>CAZTES010000404.1:1152-1829 GCA_964612275.1 uncultured Rikenellaceae bacterium | reverse complement strand
CTTCTGGTCAGTTTCCGATCCTAAAATCTGTTTTCAGACCTAATTTCCTCATTTTTCTAAGCCCGGAATCGAAAATATGTGCATAAATTTCGGCTTCCGAGCATACCTCTCCCATAAGAACTTTCAAAACTGTATGTCATCTACGGCACTTAGGCCGCTGCTTTATATTCTCTTTCAGCCTGTTGCTGGTTCCGCTGGATGGCAATCAACTCTTGTCCAATCCGCCGGAGGTTATATGCTGCTACGGCCAAGCCAATGTACCGCTTGAAATGACCATAACCCCTGTCCGGGCACCGGTCCAAGCCACGGTATTCCAGTTCGTTGATGTTTGACTCTACAGCACTGTGTTTATTCCTCAGCAGTTTAAAACTCCTGTGACTCTCCTCGGCCTGTTCTTCTTTGTTGCACTTTCCCTTCTTAGGCATCACCAATTTATCGACATGTTTTTCCAACATGGACTTGTTCTCCTTGTGCCAGAAGCCCTTGTCAAAACTCCAGCTTCTGACATCATATCTGGGAAGCAATTCCTCGGCAATCGGCTTTACCATCTCAACATCGGATTGATTTTCCATAATCCGATAGTCCACTATCAAGTCGTACTGATCTGTGGTAATGGCCAGCTTCTTGCCCAACTCCACGTTTGGGCTCAATTTACCCTTTTTGATCCATTCGGTATA
>CAZTES010000404.1:0-1142 GCA_964612275.1 uncultured Rikenellaceae bacterium | reverse complement strand
GGAAAATATTTTTTCCTCATGGGGGATCTGCTCGCCTTGCAAGAGCCTGCGATCAAGTAAGTCGATGAACTTGTCCGAAAATTCCATATACCGGCTCAGACAAATAAAGATCAACATATCCATCTCATCCAGTATAGGAAGTTTTGAATTCTTCAGTTTATCCTGTAGTGCCCGGGCTTTTGTCAAATAATACCTCACCGCTTGTTTGATCCGCTGTTCTTTATTTCTGCCTCCTGAGGAACAGGCTTTGCCTACTGCCCTCATTGAGTTTTTCATCTGGCAGTACCAATCATGCTTCTTTCTCCATCCGGGCATCCGGGGATACTTTTTCTGAAATTTTCCCACCATATCAAGGCTTTTGCGGGAACTATCCCACAACAGGTTGTAATCCGTGGGAAAATGCACATTGCTCTCAACAACGAAACTATCGGTCTTGCAACAAAATGCTGCCGCCCCTTTTTTTTTAAACACCCCATGCCCCAATTCAACGATCACCTGGTTCAGATTACGTACAGTCTCATCGTCCAGCAGACCTACATTATCAACAATGTTCTGATATTCAAATTCATACCTCTCATATCCAAATCCCTTTTCTACACCCATGATCTGACGGATCAGGTGGTCATTATTTGCTGTGTGATGTAGATCATCATAGCTGATATTCATACACAAACGAACCTGGGATAAAACAAAGACCTGCCACAGATCCATCCCTGGGCGTCCTGTATGCTTCTTACCTGCCGTGATCTTTGACTCTAGGATCTCAAATACCCTTTCATTCACCTCAGGTGTAGTGAAGATCTCTTTCAGCGCTGCACACAAGGCCGGAAGAGGTCCACTTCTTTTCTTAGTGGTGATTCTCGTCTCTCCGATGGGAATCGTGCCAATAGACATTTGCTGTTCGAATCTATTTCTCATATTTGAAACTTGTTTGAAGTATTACCCGATTTATGCGAATCTCGGTTGCTTAATAAGCTGAATATCTGTAATTTCAGCAAAATAAACAAGGAAAAACCCCGGTAGATTCAAACAAGTTTTTAACAATAACTAACTTTATATCAATTTATTAAAGGTTTTCTTGCAGACACTAATTAGCATCTATAATAACTAAGTAGTATCTTGCCTCTCAAAATTTACGGGAA
>CAZTES010000403.1:0-1834 GCA_964612275.1 uncultured Rikenellaceae bacterium | reverse complement strand
ATAAATATGCCGGCGCATCCTATCTGATTGATGAGATGACAATTGTCGATTAAGACGGAAATGCTATAAAATTCTATAAGCAATCAAAACAGGTTGGAGTTATCATGCTTAAATATTGTATCATCGACAAAACTTCCAACTTTCAACCCTGACGCTCCTTTTGTCGGTCAGGGTTAGTTCGACTGACAAATTCTAAAACATAGAATTTGAGTCTCACTAACATTCAAATGAATATTAAAAAAGAATACAAACGGCAAAATCTAATATTACAAAAAAAATGTATGATTAATTTTACAATTCATTTTTCTTTTTTGAAAGTTGGATGTTCGATGTCGAATGTTGGACGTTCTGAATAGAATAACACATAGCATCCGACATGTAAATATTCAAACTTATAGCTTATCAACTTATAACTCACAGCATGGATTTCAGTTTCATCGAGATATTCGCCACATTCATGGTATTGTTTGCCGTGATCGATATCCCCGGGTCGATTCCGGTTATTCTCGATATCAAGGAAAAAACAGGGGAGGTACAGCCGTGGAAAGCCACCCTGGCTGCCTTTGGCATCATGTATGCTTTTCTTTTTATCGGGGAACCCTTATTGAATATTTTTGGTGTGGATATCTCCTCATTTGCCATTGCCGGGTCCTTTATCCTGTTATTCCTTGCCCTTGAAATGGTTCTTGGCATCCAGTTCTTTAAGAATGACTCCCCGGGTGGAGGAAGCATTGTACCGCTGGCTTTTCCAATCATTGCCGGTGCCGGGTCCATTACCAGCATCCTCTCTCTCAGAGCAGAATATGCAACCGTGAACATTGCCATTGCACTTTTATTAAACATGATCCTTGTATACATTGTGTTGAGGGCAACCCGGGTATTTGAAAGAATACTGGGGAAGACCGGTTTGCATATCCTGAAAAAGGTCTTTGGTGTTATTCTGCTTGCCATTGCCGTGAAACTATTTATTTCCAACACCGGAATCGAGTTAGGAAATGCCCCCTGAGATTACCATATATACCGATGGAGCAGCCCGTGGGAATCCCGGTCCGGGAGGGTATGGAATTGTCATGATCTCCGGCAGGCACCGCAAGGAACTGTCTGCAGGATACCGCCTGACCACCAACAACCGGATGGAGTTGCTGGCTGTGATCGTTGCACTGGAGAGCCTGAAAAAGGCGAACAGCCAAGGTACCATCTATACCGATTCCCGGTACGTGGCTGATGCTGTGGAGAAAAAGTGGGTGTTTGAATGGGAACGAAAGGGATTCAAGAAGAAAAAGAATCCTGACCTCTGGAGACGGTTCCTGGTTGCTTATCGCAAGCACAACGTATCATTCCGGTGGGTAAAGGGGCATGCAAACATCCCGGAGAACGAGCTTTGCGACCGTCTTGCCGTGGAGGCGTCGCATGGGCCCCATCTGCTTGAAGATAAAGGGTATAAGGAGGAGGAGGGGGAGAAGCTCTTTTAATGTCTCCAATTTGTAAATGCCTTAAATGCCTCAATTTTTGATGCAATACACTCCATGATGAATTTCGGATTTCGTATCCACCTTCGTCAAGACTTCGGTGGACAAAGTTTGGGATTTTGAATTTTGTTTTCCAAAACCAGTCTGTTTGTTGTTGGGTTGCCTGGTGCGTTGCTGTCCATGGAAGGATTTCCCACTGAAGATCTTTGCAGCTGGACTGCTTTTCAATCCTCCCAATTGAAAGCTTCTCACAACGGGAAAGCATTCCATGGACCGGACCGCAGCGGACCAGATTAGTTGTTTAATAACCTTCTCCAGAAATTAATATCCGCTGTGTGGCTGAATGCCGCCTGGAGAATTTTAAA
>CAZTES010000402.1:0-1845 GCA_964612275.1 uncultured Rikenellaceae bacterium | reverse complement strand
TCAAAGACCTGGCGGTACGAACAGACCTCTACCTGTCGGTTACCTTCAGCGATAACCAGGCTGGTGAAAAACCGGTCACCTACAGCCCGCATGAGGTGATCGAGTATTATTATGAACCCGGTTTATGTTTCATAAGCCATGAGATAGAGTGGAACAATGAGTCGGGAAAACGATTCCTCCAGTGCCTGGTGAAAGGATATGCTTCGCTCTTTTATTATGAGACCGCTGAGCGGTCGGTTTACCTTCTGGAAAAGGAAGGAGAACCACTGCAGTTCCTGGAAGAACAACCGGGAGATACGCGGTTGATGGATCAAGTTTCCGTTGAAAGGATGAGGGATTTTATATCCGGTTGCCCGGACCTGAACGAAAAGATAGAGACTCTGTCCACCCAGGACAAGGATCTCATACGGCTGATAAAAAAGTACAACTGGTGCATCCGGGCTGACCAGGAGATGGTACTCTACAAACCGGGCAAGGAAAAATCCTTCCGGATCGGTGTTACCGCAGGGCTCAACCTGTCGGATATTACCGTTCAGGGTAACACAAATTACCATAATGCAAACCTTAAGTTGGGAATGGGCTTTAATTTGGGTGTGGGATTAGAATTTTATTTCCTGAATAGATTCTCTGGTAACCTCAAAGTCATGTGGGTCTCTTACAATGCCTCGCTCTGGGATTATCCGGTGGATGATCCCGATACTACCTTCCGGGAAGATGATGTGCTTATTAATTTTTCATATATTGATTTCCCGGTGAAATTACGATTCAATTTTACCCAAAACAGAATCAAATTTTTTGCCTTTGGAGGTATCTGGTATGGCATTCTGGTTGAACAGGATATTGCTGTACAGAGTACGCGAAAGGGAAGAAGTGGTGTCTATCCGCTGGATCTTGATAAACTGAAAAGAGGGTATACAGGAGGTTTGGGGATTACTATTCCTTCCAGCAGGCGATCGGAGATCTCGTTCGAGATCGGGTACATTTACCAGAAAACGGGTGGCGGGAGTTCCGATGGGTTTACCATGAATAGCGTTTTCCTGCAGATGAGTTATCTGTTTTAGTGAGCAGTGAACTGTGAGCAGTGAAGAGAAAGAGGGATGAGAAATGAGTTGTGAGTTGGATGGAATCGTAGCACAAAGGCGCAGCCTTGTCGTGAATGAATTGATAATGCACCGGAATGGATCCAATGGAGAGACGTCCAACCTGGGCGTCTCGGGGTTGTAGCTATGCACAAAATCCCTGTTTTTTTTAAAGGCTCTAAAGGAGCGCAAGATAACAGCACAGGGCAACCCCGTGAAATAAGGAGATAAAAAAATATGCGGTCCAACTACAGGCATGGTAATGATCAGTACAACGAACCGGAGGTTCGTTTTACAGTAAGCCGTGAATAACAAGACGAATACCGACTAACGATATAAAGAATTGGATATGACAATCGGTTGATTTATATTTAACTACCCAAACGCAAATAACTTTTAATACCCATTCCATGAAAATAACATTAATAACCAAACCAGCACAAAGCAAACCCTACCTTTACATTGCGATCATCGCATTCGTTGTTCTTGCAGCATCGTGCAAAAGGGCGGAAGCCCCTCCTGAACCTTCTTTTCCATTGAAAGAGTATGTCATGGCCGGAGATGAGGCATTCGATTATTCCATCACAGACACCCTGTCAGGAGAGGGGTGGAAAGCGTTTACCGTAAGGATGGTATCCGGTACCTGGCTGACAGAGAACGAGGTGGACCAACCAACCTGGTGGCACTGGCTGACCATCATCATCCCCGACGAGGTTAAGGAGACTGAATCCATGATGCTCATTGGGGGCGGTTCGGCACACGATAC
>CAZTES010000401.1:0-1850 GCA_964612275.1 uncultured Rikenellaceae bacterium | reverse complement strand
AAACAAACCGGATCATTGCCCGGTTTGACCTCCAGGTAAAACTGGCAGAATATGAACGAACCACGGCTTCCTTTGACTTCTCAGTGTTGAAGTAGAAAGATACCGCTATTAAGTGATTTAATTGTATAGATAAATATATATAAATCATTATAAAACAATAATATGTACAAAGAAAAATTGTGTTACTTCCTGCTTCTTACAGGAACCGTTTTCCTGTCGGGATGCAGTCAGAACGGAGACCGGTCGGCAGGCACCCGGGAACCCACTGTGGTGGGTGTAAGCCAGGCGGAGATCAGCGATATTACCTTTCCGATCCATTGTGTCGGGAAATTGTCTGCCCGGTCGGAGGTAAAGCTCAGTTTCAAAACCGGCGGAATCATTGCTGATATTCATGTCGGAGAGGGTGAAAAAGTAACAAAGGGAACAAAGATGGCCCAGTTGAACCTGTCAGAGATCCAGGCAACGGCAAACCAGGCTGACCTTGCGGTGGAAAAGGCAAAAAGAGACCTGGAGCGCATCCGGAACCTTTACCGTGACAGTGTGGCTACGCGGGAACAGTATGATAATGTGCAGACCGCCTGCAACCTCGCTGTAAACCAGGCAAGAATAGCCAGGTTTAACCTGCAATACTCCACCATTACTGCCCCATCATCGGGACAGGTTCTGAAACGGATTGCAGAAGAGGATGAGATCATTGCCGCCGGACACCCGATCTTTCTCTTTGCTGCTTCAGAGAACGATTGGGTTTTGAAAGTGAACCTGACCGACAAGGGGATCGTTCAGGTGAACCTGCTCGACTCAGCCCTGATCTCCTTCGATGCTTATCCCGGAACTCCTTTCCCCGCATGGGTCTCCGAGGTGGGAAGCTTCTCGGATCCCTATACCGGAACCTACGAGGTGGAGCTTACCCTGCAAAAACCATTGGAGAAGCTTGTATCGGGGTTTATTGGCAGGGCGGATATCAGTCCCTCAACGAAATACCGTTTCCTGACAATCCCGGTAAATGCCTTGCTGGAAGCCGATGCGATGAGTGGCATTGTCTATGTTGTTGAAAACGAGAAAGCCGTGCGGAAACGGATCGAGATTGCAGGGATCAGGGCAGGTAAGATTCTGGTCCGGCAGGGCCTCGATTCAGGTGCAACGGTGATTACCGAGGGAGCTTCTTTTATCGGCTCTGACTCCGATATCCGGATAAAATAAGTCCACCCCTTCTAATATGCAGCTATGAAACTACCCGGTTTTGCCATACGAAATTATCAGTTCACGTTACTGGTATCCATCCTTTTCATGTTCATGGGTATCCGTTCCTTTTTAACAATGCCCCAGACCGAGAATCCGACCATCTATGTGCCGGGAGGCACAATCTATATCATTTTCCCCGGTGCCAACCCGCAGGATCTGGAACAGCTTGTTGCTTTTCCGATCGAGGAGGTGCTGAATGAGCTCGAAGACATCAAAATGATCCAGACCGAATTGAAAGACGGGATCGCCGTAATAAGCGTTGAATTCAGCTACGATACCGATGCAGAAGAGAAGTTTGATGAGGTGGTGCAACAGGTGAATGGCGTGCGCAGCAGCCTTCCGGATGGCATTGTCTATCTTGATGTTATGCAATGGACCAGCGGTGATATTGCCATGCTCCAGCTTGCCTTCATTTCCGAATCGCTTCCCTATACTGAGATGGAAGATCAGGCAGAACGGCTCAAACGAGAACTGGAGAAAATCGGAGGCATAAAGAAAGTGGAGATTGTCGCCGTTCCCGAACAGGAGATACGCATATCACTGGATATGGAAAAGATGGCAGAAATGAACATCTCGATAAATCAGGTAGAACAGGCGATACAGAGTAA
>CAZTES010000400.1:0-1850 GCA_964612275.1 uncultured Rikenellaceae bacterium | reverse complement strand
ATGAAACACAGGAGCAGAAAATGTTCAAATTAATTATGAAGGTAATCGAAAAAGAGATGGATGATGGCACCTATCAACCCCGGAGAAGAGATCTTGCTGATAAAAGTTTCGGCAGGGTTATTCAACGATAATCGCAGGAAACCAAAGGCTTAACCTGGTGAAAGTATTTACACCATGAAAGGTCCGGATCAGTTTGTTCAAGAGATGCATCACTTCAAAGGTGAATGGGGAGTCCCTTCCTTGTGTGGTTTGAAAATTGTTAAAAAAAAGGAGAGAGTGATCATCCTGGTGACTGAATTTTATGACACCAATCCAGGCACATCGATAACAAATTGGAACACTCACCTGGCGCAGGAGATCTGCCAGAAATACAGGATTGATCCGAACAGTATGATATTCATCGAGCATACACCGAAATCGAGTTCAACCCTCTCCTTTTATCAGGAGACTTTTGATCGCGTCATGTTTGCCTGGGATGGTGAATCGTTTACTGATCCTCAATGGAAAAGAATAAGTAAACAGGAGGTTATAAAACTGTTGGACGAAGAATCTTGAAACCCTCATCATATGAACATACAAGAAATAACCAATGCACCTCTGGGAAGGAACTTTATCCCTGAAATTGAAAAACAACCACCCGATGTTGTTGAGCAATATCAGGTTGAACGACTAGTGAATCTATTGCATTATCTTTCCCGTAACTCTGCCTTTTATTCCAAATTGTTCAAGGAATGCGGATTGGATATCGGTGCTATTCGAACCCTTAAAGACCTCTCACATATTCCCCCTACAACAAAGAATGACCTACAGTTGCATAACCTGGATTTTATCTGTGTCGGAAAGGAAAAAATCATTGATTACATTACCACTTCCGGGACGCTAGGTGATCCCGTTACCCTGGCAATGACTGAACATGATCTGGATCGTCTGGCTTACAATGAAGCCATCTCCTTTGCCTGTGCAGACGGTTCATCCGATGATATCTTTCAGCTTGCGCTGACCATTGATAAACGGTTTATGGCGGGCCTGGCCTACTGGATGGGAGCGCGAAAGCTGGGTGCAGGAGTGGTCAGGGTTGGAGGCGGCATACCGGAATTGCAGTGGGATACTGTTCAGCGGATATCTCCAACAACAATCGTTTGTGTACCATCATTCATTCTGAAACTGATTGAATATGCCGAACAGCAAAAGATAGATTATCGTAACGCATCGTTAAAAAAGGCCGTATGTATTGGAGAACCGATCCGAAATCCTGATTTCACACTGGGCCCGATCGGGGCAAGAATAAAGGAAAAATGGGACCTTACACTCTATTCAACCTATGCATCCACCGAGATGTCAACTGCTTTTACAGAATGCGGCCAGGGAAAAGGGGGGCATCATCACCCGGACCTAATCATTGTTGAATTTCTCGACGACCAGGATAAACCGGTTCCTGAAGAGGAGGCCGGGGAGGTTACCATTACTACCCTCGGTGTGGAAGGAATGCCTCTGTTACGCTATAAAACTGGTGATATCTGTTTCCACTATACCGACCCGTGCCCATGTGGACGTCATAGCATGAGGTTGGGACCGGTTATTGGCAGAAAAAACCAGATGATAAAATTCAAAGGGACCACACTTTATCCCTATGCTTTATATGATATTCTCGATAACCTGAAGGAGGTGGTAAATTATGTTGTAGAGGTGTATACTGACGAGATTGGTACGGATCAAATCCTGATCCGGATCGGATGTGAACAGATACCGCAAGGTTTTGAAAAGGAGATCAAAGATCATTTCCGTGCACACCTGCGGGTTGCTCCCGCTATTCGTTTTGAATCCATTGACTACATCAATAAGATACAAAA
>CAZTES010000399.1:0-1862 GCA_964612275.1 uncultured Rikenellaceae bacterium | reverse complement strand
TACAAGTAACATCAATTCCTGTTTCAGCAAAACAGGTACCGGTGACTAAACCAACATAACCGGTCCCGACGATTGAAATTTTCATACTTCTTTTAAGGTTTTGTTTAAAATTACTGGCATTACGGGAACCATGACAACTGAGCTGTGCATTATTTGCCAGTAAAGATAGCGTAAATGAATTGATCTAGAAAAAATTATTTTTTTCGTAGAATCCGTGAATGTATGGAATAAAATCTTAATTTTGCACCTCGAATTAAAATATAGCATAATGTCTAACTTATTAACTATTAATTATTAAATGACAAAGAAAGAAGAGAAACCCGTCCTGGATGATGTTCAGGAAAAAATTGGAGATGCCGAAGAACCTGATGAGAAAAAGGAAGCATCAAAAAAACCTGAGGTAAAACCCGAAAACACAGTGCCGGATACGCAAAACACAGGTACTGAAAGCACAGAAAAGGAAGAGAAGTCTTCAACCCCCGTTGATGCTGCAACAGCAGAGGAAGAAAAGGAGAAGAAGGAAGAGGAGTCTTCAACCCCCGTTGATGCTGTAACAGCAGAGGAAGAAAAGGAAAAGAAATCCAAAACAGCCGCGAAAGCCAAACCGGAAACCGCCGGGAAAAAAGACGAAAAAGATGGAGCGGAAGTGACCAAAGAAACCCCTCCCGAGGAGTTTGATTGGGAGAAGTACATCGCTGATGAAGATGAATACAGCGCCGAAGAGAGGGCGGAATATGAAGCAATGTACGATGAAACCTTGTCCACCGTCTCAGTAAATGAAGTGGTGGAGGGAAAAGTGATTTCCATGAGCAAGCGCGAAGTGGTGATCAACATCGGATATAAATCGGAAGGCTTAGTGAGCCTGAATGAATTCCGGTACAATCCCGATCTTAAAATTGGCGATGAAGTTGAAGTGTATGTTGAGAGCCAGGAAGATAAAAAAGGGCAACTCGTTCTTTCCCATAAAAAAGCAAGAGCGCTGCGTTCATGGGAACGTGTTAATGCAGCCCTTGAGAATGATGAAATCATTACAGGATACATAAAATGCAGAACAAAAGGCGGAATGATCGTTGATGTTTTTGGCATTGAAGCATTCCTTCCGGGTTCGCAAATCGATGTCAAACCAATACGCGATTATGACGTTTTCGTTGACAAAACCATGGAGTTCAAAGTGGTTAAGATAAATCATGAATTTAAGAATGTGGTGGTGTCACACAAAGCGTTGATTGAAGCAGAACTGGAGCAGCAGAAGAAAGAGATCATCGCCAAGCTTGAAAAAGGACAGGTTCTTGAAGGAACCGTTAAGAATATTACATCCTATGGGGTGTTTATTGATCTTGGGGGTGTTGATGGATTGATTCATATAACCGACCTTTCATGGGGGCGTGTGAATCATCCGGAAGAGATCGTTGAGCTCGACCAAAAACTGAATGTCGTTATTCTCGATTTCGATGATGATAAAAAAAGAATTGCCCTTGGCTTGAAGCAGCTGACTCCCCATCCATGGGATTCGCTTGATACGGAGCTCAAGGTTGGAGATAGAGTGAAAGGGAAAGTTGTTGTAATGGCTGACTATGGTGCGTTTGTGGAGATCGCTCCCGGTGTGGAAGGATTGATCCATGTCTCTGAAATGTCTTGGTCACAACACCTCAGAAGTGCACAGGAGTTCCTTAAGGTTGGAGATAAAATTGAAGCCCAGGTCCTTACTTTGGACAGGGAGGAAAGGAAAATGTCTCTCGGCATAAAACAACTGAAAGAGGATCCGTGGGAAAAGATTGATGAGAAGTACAGCTTGAGCTCAAAGCACACTGCCAGGGTGAGAAACTTTACAAACTTCGGTGTATTTGTTGAGATTGAAGAGG
>CAZTES010000398.1:0-1871 GCA_964612275.1 uncultured Rikenellaceae bacterium | reverse complement strand
GGGCTGAAAGGGGTGAGTCCGGAAGAAGTGGCGGGGTGGATAAAGCCATTAATATGAATTGATTTAAGATTAATGATTAACGAACGCCGATTTCAGAACTATAAAATACTTCGTAAATCAAAAATCGTTAATCGATATTCGATATTCCTTTAGGGCTGAAAGGGCTGAGACCGGAAGAAGTGGCGGGGTGGATAAAGCCATTAATATGAATTGATTTAAGATTAATGATTAACGAACGCCGATTTCATAACTACAAAATACTTCATAATTCGACATTCGTTATTCCTTGTTCGATATTCCCCTGGTGGTGACTCCGGATCAGGTGAAGGAGTGGCTGTTAAAGTTATAAGTTATACGTTATACGTTGATAAGTTTATAAGAGGCCTCAATCATCCGGTTGGGGCTTTTTTTGTATCTTGTTTGTCTCTGTTTTCAATGAACTTAAGCTCCAAAGGAGCGAAATCAAATAGCCCAGGGCAACGCCCTGGGTTTAGGTGATCAAATAATTCCCGGTCCAACTGCGATCCTTCTTCAACAGGAAAACGATTCATGGACCGGAATAGACCAGACAACCATTTTTACATTCACGATCAACCTAACCGAACTACGACCCGGGTATCGTAACCGAACACCGATTACCGAATTAATTTTCCTCCCCCTTTAATTCCCCCTCCTGAGGGGGACAATGCGTATCATTCCTGTTTGGATTTGTAATTATGTTGGAGTAAATTTATATATCCAAACCAATCCTATGCCTGAACAATCCAACAATCCATTAAATTTCTGGCAGGAGCTGAAACGCAGGAAGGTATTTCGTGTTATACCTGTTTATGCTGCTGCCGCATTTGTTCTTCTTGAACTGGTGGATATCATTGCTGAACCATTCGGGTTGCCAGGTTGGACATTGAAGCTGGTATTCGTACTTCTTTGCATCGGGTTTGTCATCTCCATCATTCTTTCCTGGGTATACGATGTTACTCCGGAAGGCGTTCAAAAGACCAAACCTGCAAACAAAATAAAAGAACAACCGGGAGAAAAGCCTGCTAAAATTTTGGGCTGGAAGATTACCACTTACATCAGTATTGTGATCATCATTGCTTTGCTGGTTGTAAACATTTTCAGTAGCAAGAAACAGGTTGAGGATCATCCCGAACTTGAAAGGTCTATTGCCGTGTTACCTTTCGAGAACCTGAGCGGAGATGAAGAACAGTCCTGGTTCAGCGATGGAATTACGGATGTAATCATCAACCATTTATCAAAAATATCCGACCTGAGGGTATTGAGCAGAACATCCACACTGAAATACAAATACGAAAAAAAGCTCATACCTGAAATCGGAGAAGAGCTGGGAGTGAACTACATTATGGAGGGAACAGTTCAGCGGGAGGGGAACCAGGTACGGATCAGTATCCAGTTGATCCGAGCCCTGAACGAGGATCACCTGTGGTCAGAACTCTATGACAGGGAATACCGGGATCTGTTTACCATTCAGAGCGAAATTGCCCGGGCTGTTGCAGCAGAACTGGAAGCCATAATTACCCCACAGGAAATTCAACTCATTGAGAAGATCCCGACTACCGACATGACCGCCTTCGACTATCATCTGAAGGCAATCGATCAGTACTATAATTATATATTTTCCCGCGAAAAAAGTTACCTGGATAGTGTCATTCATCTGGCGCAAAAATCCCTTGCCCTTGATCCCGGGTTTGCACTGGCCTATTACTGGCTCGGTAACAGCTCCGTTGGTGACGAATGGTTATCCACCTATTATAAACCGTTCTACCTGGATTCGGCTCTGTTCTATTTTAACAAAGCACTGGAACTGGACTCAAGCCTTGTGGAAGCGTATGTTGGCCGGGGCACATACT
>CAZTES010000397.1:0-1887 GCA_964612275.1 uncultured Rikenellaceae bacterium | reverse complement strand
CCTTTCAGGGTCTTACACTCACAGTCTCCCCCTCTCATCATCTCACCACTCACTCATCGCCCGCCATAGCCTTCTTGAACTCCGTAATTTTAGTGAAGGAGTTGGCGAAGGCGGGACTCACTTCTCATTTCTTGTTACTCCTGCCTGCCATGCCTACGGCAGGTGAACCCTGCCAGTCCGGCAGGCTGGCGGCAGGCAGGCCTCCGGGGATTTGATGTTTCTCTGAACCAATACGATAATAAAACAACTATTTATGCCTTGCGGATCTGGTCTTTAATGCGTTGGATATGCCCTCGCCCCATCCCTTTAACCTCGCAACCAAGCTGGAAGTAGCGCTTGATTTGATCATCCGACAAGATCCCAAAGCAATCAACGATTGCAGCTGGCTGACCAATTGCTTTGACTACCTCGTCAGGTTTCAGATTAAGATATGCTTCATGGGGTACGGCAAAAATAACTGCTTCTGCACCCTGCAGTGCTTTATCCAGATCCTGTTCAATCCGGATCTCTTTCAGTTTCTCCTGATTGCGGAAAAATTTCGCCTTGCTATGTCCCACTCCGGGATACGTATCCTGTTGCTCAAATTCCCACCAATGCTCAACATAGGGATCATGAACCCTGATTTCAGCTCCCATTTCGGTTAGTTTCCTGACTATAATCTCAGAACCACTGTAACGGGTATCCCCAACATCCTGGCGGTAGGCTGCACCAAGAACCAACACATCTGCTGCTGCAACCGGTTGTCCCATATTCCGCAGTGCATCACGGGTGAGCTGCCCCACATGCAAACCACGTGTATCGTTAATATTGATTGCTAAAGGAGTGATCTTAAAAATATTATCCTCAAAACCAAGGATATGCTTGTAAGCCCATACACCCAGGCCACCGTCTTTGGGAAGGCAATATCCGCCGATTCCCGGCCCCGGAAAAATGATGTTACTGTGTGTTGGCCGTACCTTAATGGCTTCAATTACTTTGATCAGATCCACTCCATTGCGCTCTGCATATAAACTCCATTCATCGAGAAATGCGAGAATGGTAGCCCGGTAACTGTTTTCAACAATTTTGGCTGTTTCTGACTCGATGGGCCTGTCCATAACGGTTAAGGGATATTTTTCTGTATTCAGTACCTCATTTAAAAACTTTACTACCCGTTTTCTGGCCTCTTCGTTAATCCCGCTGCAAACCCTCCAGAAATCCCGTATACTGGCGACATAATTGCGTCCCGGCATTACTCTCTCGTAGCTATGGGCTAACAGTGGATCCGATTGGATACCCCGGTTTTTAAATGTCTTTTTCATTATGGGATAGGCAACCTGTTCTGTTGTTCCGGGTGCCACCGTTGTTTCGATCAGAACGAGTGCATCCGGGGGGATGTGCTCGGCTATAACATCAAGGGATGCTTCCAGTGCTGCCATATCGGTCCGGCCGGTACTTACATTCCCCAGGTCCTCCTTGAGATAATCGCATTGCACATCTACCACAACGACATCGGCAAGCTTCAGTACATCATAAGTGAAAGTTGCTATCAGGGTTTTTTTCTCTTTGACACAACGTGCAATCATTGGATCCACTTCAGGATCTTCCGCTTTTACCGGAGAAACGCCACGATTGAGCAAAGGGATTTTCCAGAAGCTTCGTTCACTCGGGCGTTGCATCCCGATGACAAATTTTGAGGGTTTCCCCTTCTCGTTTACGGTATCGGCAACAATAGCAGCCATAACGGCTCCCACGAAGCCGACACCCATAACCACAACGATTTCACGATTTTTTTTGCGTTCCTGATCAACCCGTATTTTCAGGCTTTCGAATTCCCTTTTGTAATCCTCAGGTTCTGGCAACGGGAATTTTTCTCCAGCGGGACTGATTGAAAAAGCTTTACTCATC
>CAZTES010000396.1:0-1891 GCA_964612275.1 uncultured Rikenellaceae bacterium | reverse complement strand
GGGAGCTGCAATTGGAGAGGATGACCCGTTCGGGGGAAGTAACCTGATCCCCGACAAACAGGTAAATGCTGGAATTAGTGATATCTCCGGCGAGATAGTCCTTAAAATGATTGGTTATCGTAAAGGAATAGACTCCTTCCTCCACATCCAGGGTACCGCCAAAATAATCTTGTCCTAACTGGCTGTCAAGCAGGGAGATAAATTCACCTTCCTCATTGGTGGTTAATAGTATCATCGCTTCCGGTGGAGGGTATAAAGCGGAGTCCTGGTACTCAAAAATCCTGAAAATGATCTCAGCCTTATTGATTGCCAGATCTTCAAGTTCCTTCATGTCATCCAGAGAGGGGAAATCGATCCTTGCATAGGCGCCTGCCATCCCCTGAATAAAGATCAGGGTATCCGGTGTCGTTGTCTCATTATTTAAGTAACTTTGAATTTCCCCTGAGGAGTGAGCGTGTGAAAACATGTTTACCCGGGCGCTGGTATTGCTGATCAAAAAATCATACTCCAGCGTATCGGTGGGTGTCCGGTAATAGAGGGTCATTTTCGAATCGGTGGAGAGGAGGTTGAATAGCATAATGGCTCCTTCTCCCTCAAGGAGTACAGAATCAACGGTGACATAAATTCCCTTGAAATATTCCCGGAGTTCAGCATTGCTATCGATGGTATCGATATTCTGCAAAACATTGACAAAAAATGCTGTATCCAGCATAAACCGGATAAGGGTATCCGTTACAGCGATGTTATCTGAATGCTCCGTTGCCTCGTCAATCAGTGGCTCGAGATTGGAATAATATTCCGATTCCAAAAAGATGTCTTCCCCCAACCGGAAAATCTTCAGGTTCAACCTGGTAGCCGAATCTCCATAAAATCGGTCAGGCAACAGGGTAAGAACGAGTGAATCGGCCATGGCATCGGGCCCCGGGGCAAAATCATTGTCATCAAGCCTCACCCGGAAGAGAAAAGATGCCGTGCTGGATCCGTAAGAATCATCCTTTAAATACCCTGCCGTTCCCAGTAAAGCACCGCTGCTTAATATTGAATCCATCTTCAGTGCAAACGACTGAATGGTCAGGTTGTCCAAATAATATGCACGTATCCGCTCTGATGGGGGCTGCAGGGATTCTCCGATCAACGTAGAATCACTGTTACACGATACAAAAAGTGCCTGAAGAAATATGATCAGCAGCAAAATGAGAGGAAATAAAAAGGTCCTGTTTGAACGGGTCAGGATGGTCCTATTTGGGGTCATGTATGGTTTCGCTTAAAATGGTATCATAAAACTGTGAATAGGCATCCATGTACTCCTCTTCTTTCTGGAACTCAAGCAGGGGCTTCTTCGAAGATTTTACGAACCGGGCTAATTCCTGGTTTATGGTGTTACTACCCAAAATCACAGCATCCGACATGATAATGGCTAATTTGCTGAGATTGAAGAATGATGGGGGTTTAAGCAAATTAACATCTTCGTTGGTAATCCCTTCCATCCACAATTTCTTCCTGAACGATGATTCAAACGGTTTTTTGAACTCTTTATTATAGACAGAGTATATTACTTTTGAATTGGCAAAAAGCGGATCATCATTGTATGCCTTCTTCAAATAGAGCGGAACCAGTCCGGTCATCCAGCCATGACAGTGAACGATATCGGGTGCCCACCGTAGTTTTTTCACTGTTTCCAAAACGCCCCTGGCAAAAAAAATCACTCGCTCATCGTTGTCCGAAAATTCTTCCTCATGTTCATCTCTATCAACATACTTTCTGTGAAAATAATCCTCGTTATCAATGAAATATACCTGCATTCGGGCGGACTGGATCGAAGCAACCTTAATAATAAGGGGGTGATCGGTATCATTGATAATAAGATTCATTCCGGAAAGACGGATAACCT
>CAZTES010000395.1:0-1903 GCA_964612275.1 uncultured Rikenellaceae bacterium | reverse complement strand
ATCACATTCATACCGAATGCTTTGGCCCTGAGGATAACTTCCCGACCGATTCTTCCTGTACCAATCACACCAAGCGTTTTTCCATAAATTCCCTCTGCTTTGGAATATTCCTTTTTATTCCACTTTCCATTGCGCAGGTCAATTACATTTTCTGGAATCCGACGATCAATACTCATGATCAATCCCATAGCGAGTTCTGCTACAGCCACGGCATTTTTTCCCGGGCAGTTTGCGACGTAGATTCCTCTTTCAGAGGCGGCTTTAACATCAATCGTGTTGTATCCTGAACCAGCCCTGATGATCAGCCCCAGATCAGATGTCGCTTCAATCATTTCAGCGCTTACTTTTGTTGAGCGCACAATTAATATTTTGGGTTTTGCCTGTTCAATTGTCCGAGTTAGCTCATCGTCCTTGAGGCTCTGTTCGTAAACGACTTCACAATTCATTTGACGAAATGCCTTGACAGCAGATTCTGGAAATTTATCAGCAATAAGAATTTTCATAGGTTTCTCCTTATGATTAAAATTGATGGATTAAAAGACCCGATCGAAGCTTAGGTGCAAACCAAGTCGATTTGGGAGGCATCACCATACCGGCATCAGAAACCTCCATTAGTTCTCCTACACTGACCGAGAAAAAGGTGAAAGCAACTCCTCCTTTTGCATCAACCCATTCTTTAAGAGTAGCCGGACTGCCTGCTCCCCCGGCAAAATCAATCCGGCTGTCTTTACGCTGGTCCACAATACCGAGGATGGGCTCCAGTAGTTTGTTCTGAAACTTGGATAGATCAAGCGCATCAACAGGATCCTTAGAGTCAGATGGTGTTTTCTCCTGGAGAGAATACCACTGTCCATCCAGGTACATAAAGAAAGTGCCCTTACTTTGAGGCTGCATTTGCTCTGTGATCTGGATGGAAAATTCTTTCTTAACTTCTTCGATAAAGTCTTCAACTGTTTTGCCGTTGAGATCGGTTACATATTTATTGTAGGGAAATATTTTCAGTTGATCCGAAGGAAAAATGACATTCAGATAATAGTTGAACTCTTCGCTGTTGTCAGAATTTCCATTCTGCTTCAGCATCTCCCTTTTTATGCGGCTAGCTCCAGCAGCGCGATGATGCCCATCGGCAATATACAGGGCAGGCACCTCTTTAAAAGTTTCTTCAATCGCCTCCACTTCATCACATCTCCAGATGGTGTGCTGAACATCATCCACATCAACAAAATCATAGAGCGGATCTCCCTGGATTGCATTTAGAATCAGGCTGTTCAGTCTTTCTGTCCGGCGGTAGGTCAGCAGCACAGGGCCGGCGTGAGCTCTGAGAGACAACATATGCCGGACCCTGTCGTCTTCCTTGGCTTTCCTGGTGAATTCATGTTTTTTAATAGTATCATCATCATATTCATCAACTGCACAGCATCCGGCAATACCAATCTGTTCCTGCCCGGCAGTTTTCAGGCGGTAAACATAGAATGCCGGATGTTTTTCTTCAATCAAGTACCCTCTCTCTTTGAATCTTTTGAAATTGAGGGACGCCTGCTCATATACCTCATCCTGGTAGAGACCAACGCCTGGATCAAGATCAATTTCCGGGCGAATGATGTGTAGGAAACTCAGTTTATTTCCCTCTGCCAGTTGCTTGGCTTGTTCGGTGTTGACCACATCATATGGGACACTGGCGATTTTTTCCGCCAATTCAGGCTTGGGTCTTAGGGCCTTAAAAGGTTTCACTGTAGCCATTGCATATACCCTTCTGATTTAAACGCTAATTTTATGTACAAAATACTCATCTGCGTAATATGGTAAATTATTTTTCGTGATTAAGCAACATTTTCTCTGTAAATTTTCTTCTTTTGAATCAGCAGATTCGTTTTCGCTCTCCATTTCCACGTTCATATCCAAA
>CAZTES010000394.1:0-1918 GCA_964612275.1 uncultured Rikenellaceae bacterium | reverse complement strand
AAACATCCTCCGGGTATTCCACATCTTCCAGGTAGAGGCCGCATGCCGGTACGGATGCTCCGGCAGCCGAGCGGTCTTTCCGGTCAATGATCCCCCTGAACTCGGAAAGGCAAAGTTTATCATAACCAACATCCAGCAGGGTTCCGACAATTGCCCGAACCATATTTCTTAAAAACCGGTCCGCTTTGATAGTAAAGATCATCTGATGTTCCTCCTGAACCCATTTTGCCAGCATAACATGGCAAATGCTGGTTTTGGTATCGGTATTGACCTTGCTGAAGCTGGTAAAATCGGTGGTTTCAAGCAGGAATTCCGCAGCACGGTTCATTTTCTCCAGATCGAGGTTTCCCGGGAAATAGGCAGAAAGGCCATCCAGGAACGAATCCTTTACCTGGTGAATGTGGTAGGAATAGGTTCTTGAGATGGCACTGAACCGCGCATGTGCTTCCGGTTTTACGTCGATTAATTCATGAACGACAATATCTTTTGGCAGGATGCCATTGAGGTTATATATGAAATCTTTGTTCCCGGAAAGATCCTTTCGTGAGGAATCGAAATGTGCAAAGAACCTTCGTGCATGGACACCGGTATCGGTACGTCCTGCCCCGGTCACTTCTGCCTTTTTTTTCAGCAGGGTGGAGAGGGCATGGATCATTTCAGCCTGCACGCTGTTCCCGTTTGGCTGTACCTGCCAGCCATGGAAGGATGTGCCTTTGAAGGCTAGGCGTATGAAGTAGCGGTAGGGCATGCGTTGGGCATTGATGAAGGGTAAAGATAGGGAAAAAAGTGGTGAGTTGTGAGACGATGAGACTGTGAGAGGGAGTGACTTAGGGACAAAGAGACTTAGGGACTGAGAGAAGAAGAGAGATGAGAGGGGGAGAAGTAGTTCCATATTGTTCCAAACAGATTCAAATAAATCGAGTTTGTTGAAGGTTCTCAATTACTGATAAAAGATATTAAAACATCACAATCTGAAACAATGTGAAACAACCTGAAACGATCTGGAACAACATGTCCCGTAGGGATGCCTGACCGGGCGGCAGGCGGGCCTATGGCAAAACAATTTCTTTTTATCCCTCAGTCACTTTTTATCAGCCGTAGCCTTGGCAAAGGCTGACAGTCCCTTCATCTTTTTTACCCAGCACCGACTGTGTCCGCCGAAGCCTCGGCGAAGGCGGAGCACCGAGCACCTTTTTTAACTCATTTCTCATCTTTCATCCGCCATAGTCCCGCCTCAGCGGGACGAAGGCGGGACTCACCACTCTCTATTCACTCCTTCCCATCAACTCCATCACCATCTGTTTCAGCTCATCGATCTCGGATTGATGTTTTTCAATGATTTCTTGCTGCTCCTTGATGGCTTGTAGGAGTATTGGGGTCATTTTACCATAATCGACTCCTAGTACATATTCGGGATCGGAGTCATCCCTTGTGGTTATTTCAGGGAAGAACCTGGCCATCTCTTCCCCGATGAATCCCAGATCTCGAATTCCACCATGTTCCTCATCCCATGTAAAATACACCCCATCCAGTTGTTTGATCTTCTCCAGAACATTTTTCATGGGTTCCACTTTGCTTTTCCACCGGATAGAAGAGGCTGATGCGTAGTTGGTCCCCGACCCGGCAGCAAAGAAATCAGCGGCACTTCCTTCTGCCCAGCAGGCAATACCTGAAGCTCCGGTCGTAGCAATAAAGGCCCCCCCATAATGGGTACCTGCCGAATAGGTGGATTCAACACGCAGCGCTCCGATATTGGCTGTATTGTCATAGACTTTTACCCGACTGTTTCCAGCAGGGGCTCCTCCCATCCCTGTCCTCCCGTCCACACGAAGATTGTCGGTACCAGGATCTACGGTGCTTCCAACATGAATGCCTCCCATTGCCACCAGGTAATCGTTTGTGTATATCTGTCCGCCGG
>CAZTES010000393.1:0-1945 GCA_964612275.1 uncultured Rikenellaceae bacterium | reverse complement strand
TAGCCCGCTTGGCAAAAATATCCAGGATCAGGTTGGTCCTGTCCAGAATTCTTCGCTTAAGCACCTTTTCCACATTTCTTATCTGGCTTGGGGTAAGTTCATCATCAAAGATTACCAGTTCAACATTTTCCCTCTTCACATATTCTTCAATTTCAGCCAGTTTGCCACTTCCGACATAGGTTTTCGGATTGGGAATATCAAGCCTTTGTATGAATTTATGGATAGGATTTGCACCCGCCGTCTCCGTCAGGAAAGCCAGTTCATTCAGGAATTCATTCACCTCACGGTCATTCTGGTCCTGCCCTGCCACTCCAATCAGAACGGCAGATTCCTGTTCTTGTCTTGTGATGTATTGATCCGGCATGCTGAACTATATCATTTCATTTCTATTTGAAAATAAGCCCGAATACCGAAGGCAGTAAGACGAATTAAGAATTGACTGCCGACGGACGGGTTTCGTATACCGTTACGGGTTTCGTAACCGGAAAACAAAACACGATGCTGCTGGATTCAGGCGGATAGGTAGCGCTAATTGATATACCTTCTGTTCCGCATGAGAATATCACGGATAGCCAGTTTAAGGGTCTCACTACACTGGAAGATCATATCAAAATCATTTGGAAAAGGCAGTGGTTCCAATTCAACCAGCTCAAGGGTTTTAGCATCCAGTGCTCCCAGATCCCCTATTGCACGGGCAGAAAGGTGTTCGAAGACCGTTTCCGCACCAATAGGATCTTTCTTCAGCAAATTTTCAGGATTCAGCTGAAAAATCTCAACATCTCCATCGATCCTGACTGCTTTATGCTGCATACTCTCAATGACCGTACAATTTAATGTTTTAAATTTTTTAAGCTTTATATCATTCCCCAGAGAATCTTTCATCACATTGCCATTTTTATCCAGTACGTATTCAAATCCATCTTCTACCTCCCGTTTTACGATTCGGTCTTTATCTTCAACCGCTTCAGGTGAAACAGCAATATTCTTCAAATTGATATAGACCAGGTAATCATATTCGATATTATCATCCAGGTGACGGGTGTGGTATTCCACCCACTCGCTGTTTAGTCTCTGATGATCAATGGCAAGAAGATCCTCTTCAAACTCCTGTGAAAGCTTCAAAAGTGTTTTATTCTCGACGGTTACCAGCACCCTGCTCATTCCGTTGTATCGGGTTTCTGCAAGCAACTGATCAATGTTTTCATAATCACCCCAGTACTGTTTAACTTTTGAAAACTCATAATAGGCCTGCCTGTATGCATCTTTTGTGTTGTTTTCCAACAATTTTTGTCCATGCGCAAAGAAATATTCAGCTGCTTTATGCTTTGCTTCTACGATCTCGCTATCGTAATCCACATAATCGTATGAGATCGTCCGGTTTCCCAGTTTTAGAGGCAGCACTGTTCTAACCATGGTTTGCCTGTCCTTTAACCGGAGGTAGTGATTCAGGGTCTCTTCCCAGGTATTCGGATTCCCATCCATTTTTAAAAATTTTATCCGCTCGAGGTCCTGTTCATTTGCGATCTGGTAGGATTTCTCAAGGACCATAATATCATCTTCACTATCCGGATTCTTCATCAATTTTTTTACTGCTTTGTCAATTGCAGCATCGTAATTTCCTCTCTGGAGTTGTTTCTTGGAAGATCCGCATCCGGCAAGGAAAATGGCAATAACTAATAAATAAATGATTCTTTTCATGATCGATAGTTTTTTACTTCCTGACAACTAAATTAACCATAAATGGAGTAATTTCATAATGAAAAAACAGAACAAAAAACCCTGACCAAATGATCAGGGCTCAATTTATCCGTTTTTCAGATCACTGAAGGACAAATACGATTGGGAAAGTATACGCTACCCTCACCGGTTTACCCCGTTGTTTTCCGGGCATCCATTTGGGTGATGCAGAGACGACACGTATGGCTTCCTTATCCAGTGCGGGATC
>CAZTES010000392.1:0-1950 GCA_964612275.1 uncultured Rikenellaceae bacterium | reverse complement strand
AAAAAGACGGAAAAGTTAGCACATGGGAATACCACAATTTCCATACCCTGCCACTGGTGGCAGTTGTGGCCGTACTTTCAAAAATCCAGAATGATGTGAAAAATGCCGAAGCTGAAACCATCAATTTCCTATACAGCATGATCGATGTTGGCGCCTTCAAATTCAACAAACTGGTCCCGACGGTAATCGCCAAATCAAATTACATTCAGCAGGGAAGTGAATACACTGCCGAAGTTTTTATTGCAGCAACCGATACAACCCAGAAACCGAACATTTTAGTGGGTGAAGTCGACTCCACCCTGGTTGATGGAGTTTGGCAATACAAGATGAAAAGTGAAAATCCCGAGCAGATACCGATCGACAACAGGGGAAGGGGAATCTATAACATTAAACCCACCAGCCTGGGTAATAAGGCATGGGGTGGCTTAATCCAACTCGTTTCACCCACAGATGGTTCGACGGTTAGCTATCCCTTCCAGTCAGAATACCAGGTTGCACCACCCACGGTGGTGGTATCACCCACAGCCATGAACATCCTTTATATTGGTCTGGATAATCCGATTGATATCTCCGTACCCGGAGTGACTCCCGACAACATCAGGGCATCCATTTCACACGGATCCCTTACCAAGGGAAGAGTACGGTATGGTAACAGGACCTATCGCGGGGCATGGATTGCAAAACCACCCCTGGGAAGAAATGAAGTGGTGATCAATGTCAATTCCGTGAAAGAGGATGGAACGATGCAACGACATGGGAATATCACCTTCCGGGTAAAAAAACCACCGCCACCGGTTGCAAAAATTGCAGGAAAAAAATCCGGAACCATTACACTTACAGAACTTACTTCGCAGATCGGGTTAGCAGCAGAGGTGGAAGACTTTGAGTTTGATGTCAGGTATCAGGTGACCTCATTCAAAGTGGGTATTATCGCCAGAGGCCTCCTGACTGAAGAGGCTTCAACCAGTTACCGGTTGACGGATTCTCAAAAAGGCCTCATCGGGCAGCTTCGGAGAGGCAGTCAGGTAATGTTTACCGAGATCAGGGCTGTGGGACCAACCGGAGAAACGCTGGAACTTCCCGCTATTGTATTAAAAATAAACTAAGTTGATGTTATGAAGAGATTTGTTATTTTGTTCATCAGTACACTCCTGTTCTCAGGTGTTTTGCCAGTATCGGGGCAGAATGTGGATGGAATCTATGAAAAAGGCATTCATGAAAAGAAAGCGGTTCCTTATTCACATTTGAGAGAAGCAGATGTGATATGGTCGAAGCAGCTGGTTCGGTTAATCGATCTTCGGGAGAAAATGAATCACTCCTTATATTATCCCACGGTGGAAATGCCCGGGCGCAAGAATCTTATGGGTGTGATTCTCGAAGCAATCCGAAGCGGAGAAGTTACTTCCATTTACAACTTCAACCCCCAGGATGATGAAATGACCATGCCGATGCTACCCGCTGAAGTAGAAGATAAACTTGGCGCAAGCGTGGATACCGTTAGAGCTGTTGATCCGGTTACCGGTATGGAGGAAGTAAGCATTGTCGAAAACGAGGCAAATCTGTCCGAAGTAAAACAGTATTTTATAAAAGAAGAGTGGTACTTTGATAAAAAGCTTTCCACCATGAAGGTGCGGATCATTGGCATTGCTCCCGTCCGGTTATATAAACATCAGGACACCGGGTTTCCGACCAAATCCGCAACATTCTGGGTTTATTTCCCGGAATTGAGGAATGCCCTGGCACGCAATGAGCTCTTTAGTCCCAACAACGACGCAAACCGGATCTCATTCGACGATCTCTTCATGCAAAGACGATTTAACAGCACGATCCTTGGGCAATCCAACGTATACGATAACCGTAGGATTGCTGATTATGAAACCGGAAGAATGGCACTCCTTGAAGCCGAACGGGTGAAGGAGTGGTTGATCAATACGGAACACGATATGTGGG
>CAZTES010000391.1:0-1981 GCA_964612275.1 uncultured Rikenellaceae bacterium | reverse complement strand
GCCTGCCTGCCGGTTCACCTGCCGCCTGCCTGCCGCAGGCATGGGAGGCATGGCAGGCAGGCTCCTTTCAGTCGGTCAGGGTCTCCGATCATGACGTATGCTTTGCAAAGTCATGATCTTCGACTGGGTCCTCGGTAAAAGATATGAGGCAAGAGTGTTAATATAGTTATTGGTTGAATGTGAAGACTGGCGTGGTGACTGCGGATTAAAGACTTACTCGATCCGTTTCTCTCATTGCCTCTTTTTGGAACAACATGGAACCATCTGAAACAATATAGTTCCCTTAAATTCAATTAATTATTATAAAAGTTCAGAGGTATAATCAAAGTTCAATACTTATTCACACCTCAGGGCATCGGCCGGTTTACCCGATCCTGCTTTAATAGCCTGGTAACTTACAGTTAATAATGCGACAATTGTGATCAGGATTACCGATAATGCGGCAACCCACCAGGTAATTTTAATATGGAACGGGAAATTTTGTAACCACCTGTGCATCGCATACCATCCGACCGGAACAGCAACAAGGACAGCTGCCACTATGAATTTTATGTATTCTTTCGAGAGGGACAATACGATCTGGGACAGGGAAGCCCCGAATGTCTTCCGGATCCCTATCTCCTTTACCCTCAATTCTGCAGAATAGGCTGACATGCCAAATAATCCCAGGCAGGAGATGAATATCGATAACACGGCAAATGCCTTGAACAGGTCCAGCACATGTTTTTCATCCCCATAAAGGCTTTTTAAATTCTCTTCCAGCACTTGGTATGAAAATACGGATTCCGGCACCAGGTGGTTAATCGTTTCCCTGAGATGCGACAGAGCCTCCGTGAATTGTCCGGGTTTGATACGAACCAGTATGTGCCCGATACCCATTCTTTGCTCACCGGAAGGATTAAAGTACTCAATTACCATAGGCTCTATGAGTGAATGAAAGGAAGCAAAATGAAAATCCTTTACCACCCCGATGATTTCACCTTCCCCTCCAAATGTACTGTTTCCTTTTGATCCGACCGGTGTAGTCAGGTTTAATGCTTCAACTGCTTTTTCATTAATAATGTAAACATGGGGCAAATGGATCATCTCTTTGCAATCTTTTCCTTCAACCAGTTGTAATCCCAAAGTGGTAATATAATCCTCATCTGCACGCATGAAACGCATCGATGGAAGGTCCGTATCTTCAGGGAAACTGTCAGGGACAAGCGCTTCCACACTGTACCGTTCGCCGGGAAGCGTGGAAACTAATGAATTTGACAGAATGGATGGATGACCGGATATTTCCGATTTTAATGCTTCCGGATTGGCAGAGGCAAAACGCTGCAAATTGCCTGATACATTAATAGTTATCAGGTTCTTATCATCAAATCCGAGATCTTCTTTAAAGAAATAGTCCATCTGGTTATAGATGATGATGGTTGAGAAGGTCAGAAATCCTGCCAGGATAAACTGGATAACCAGTAACGCTTTTCGCAACCGGTTTGATGATGATTTCGGGTCTTTTATACCCTTAATGCTTTCCACCGGCTTGAAGGATGAAACGAAAAAAGCCGGGTAAAATCCGGAAAGGATGCTGACCAAAAGCACCACACCGATCATCATCAGTACGTTTTCACTGTTGAAAACCTGTGCAAGGGTTATGTTTTTCCCCGAAAGCTGGTTATAAAGCGGCATCATCAGATCAATCAGCAGCAATCCGATGAAAGCAGCAGTCACGGTAATAGTAATCGCTTCTCCGAGAAATTGCCTGCCCACCTGACTTCTGTGAGCGCCCATCACCCGGCGAATCCCAACCTCCTTCATTCGTTTAAATGACTGCGAAGTGGCAATGTTTACGAAATTTACTCCTGCAATGAACAGGATAAACAGTGCGGCAAGTGTAAAGACGAGGACATAGACAATGTTACCATTTCTTCGCATTTCCTGTTCAAGATTGGACCGGAGGTGGATATCGGTAATGGGTTGGAGGGAGAAGCGACGC
>CAZTES010000390.1:0-1981 GCA_964612275.1 uncultured Rikenellaceae bacterium | reverse complement strand
CCTGAACCCTTCAGCCATTTCATACTTATAGCGTAACACTTTTTTCGCTATTTTTTTCAACAGGGTTTGACTGTAGAGTAAGCCGATCAGACCCGCAACGGCAATTGCCATAAGTCCGGCATATTCATTCACAATAAATTTAACCGGCAGGTATACAAGCAGGGGAAGCAGGATCAGTATAAAAACAATACCGATTTGCCTGCCCTTTTTGCCCTGCCAGGTAAAATAGCTGGCACTCAGGTCAATTCTCTCCCGGTTAGATGTGCCGGTCCAGAGAAGGTAGGGTGCATTGATCCCGATGTTAAACAAGAAAACTGCACTATTTACATAGAATATCATTTCACCAAAAAGGGAAAATGGCAATAGCAAAAAATAAAAAATCAGACAGGATCCTTGCATGATCCGGCATTTTGCTTTAATATACGGTAAAAGATCTATTTTTTCTGTCAGGATCTTATCGAAATAATGACTTTCCCAGGAGAGGACAAATTGTCCATAATAGACCATAAACATACCGTTGAAAAGTATTCCCATATAAATCAGGAAAAAGGTCATGCCCTGGTACTCCTCGTATCCATAAATAACAAAACCGAGAAGGAGCATTGCCAGCGATCCGGGGATTGCCTGTTTCAGCCGTTTATTCCGTACAATGAGTTTCAATTCCAGTTGAAGGAAGAGCCCGATCTCGCCCCATTTATCGAGAAAATCAAATCCCTTCAGGGAAGACCGCTCCCTACCGCTGCTCTTATCCACCTGTTCCAACGATAAACTTCCCCTGAGCCATTGAAAATTAATACCATACATCAAGCCAAGCACAATCACAGGAGGAAACAGAAACAAGGGGTTGTTCAAAAGATTGGTAAATAGGGATGCGGATGCACCCGTGATTGAATATACACCATAATAGTCCATCAGTCCCAGTGCCAGGATAACCAACCCCAGGATTATTTCCAGAATGGGTTTGTCAAGTGCCCGCCGTTTGACAAAAACAACAAGGTAAGCATTGAAAAGAAGAAAGAGAAAGATCCCGAAGATCCACAGTGTCCAGCAGCAGGTGGGAGACTGGTCCCCGGCATTCACAAGAGCGAATGGAATGATAATAGCAAAAGGCATGTAATTGAAGACACTGCCAAGCGATTTCAGTAACAGGTAATGAGAAATTGTGGCTCTGCTAATGTTCAGGTGCAGATAGGGTTGGATACTCATACCCGGCACTGCCTGTAGCATGAGCCTCACAAAAAGATCTCCCAGCAGGTAGTATACAATAAATCCGTTGAACAGGGTTACCGGGTTTTTATCCGGAAAGAACTCATTGAGCAGATCGTTCATGAAAAGCCCCAGAAAAAAGAAGTTCAGGATCATGATAAAAACAAGAAACCCAATAAAGATATTGCTCCTCCTGTCCCTGCTGAGGCTTGGAGAACGGACCGTACTTTTCCACTGATGGATAATCAATTCCTTAATCATTGTTTACAATCCTTTCATTACTATTTCCTTTTGTTTCAATAATCCCAAAGCTTATCAAATCGTTGATAAGATCAAGTATTTCGGGCGCCAGATCTTCAGCCAATTCCGCTTTTTTCATAATTGACTCTATTCGCATATGATCCGAATTGGGAAATGGCAGGTAAAAAATAAATTGCCCCTGGTGTTTTGTCAGGTTGATCTTCCGTTCTTTTCTCCGCCTTCCTTCTCCTGAAAACAGGGTAATGCCTGAAATCAAATCCTGGTTGTTCGATGTATGAAAAACAGCCCCGTTATTTTTCCTCTCTCTGATATTGACATTTAACATGGATTTATCCTTATCGCCATCCAATAATTGCTTCAAGTCCAGGTCTAAATGAATGTCATACTTCTCCAATGCATAACGATAATAGGGACGTTTTCCTTCCATGACTTCCTCTCTCAAGACGATGCCTTCCTTATGAAGCCCTTCCAGAAAATCCTGTGCTGTCCGGATATGCAAATCAAGCCTCGAAGC
>CAZTES010000389.1:0-2008 GCA_964612275.1 uncultured Rikenellaceae bacterium | reverse complement strand
AGTCCGGGATTTTGAAAAAGAGTTTATTGAATTCCTTGAACTCAAACATTCGGATACCCTGAAGGTTTTGAAGGAGGGCAAAATAACAGATGAGATCATGGAAACGTTAACCAAAGTAGCCAAAGATCTGTCGGTAAAATTTAAATGATGTTGATTCTTGTAGTTTAGTTATAAGCGATCAGTATGGCAGGATTGAAAGAAATAAGGACCAGAATTGCTTCGGTAAAATCAACCCGGCAGATTACCGCTGCCATGAAAATGGTTGCCGCTGCAAAACTGCGGAAAGCACAGGATAGAATCATTCAATTGCGACCATATGTCAGTAAACTGGAAGAAGTCCTTGCATACCTTACCTGCCATTTGGAAGAGAATGTGGAAAACCAATATACTGAAGAGCGGGAAATAAACCGTATACTTGTCGTTGTCATCACCTCAAACAGAGGACTTTGTGGAGCCTTCAATGCCAATGTGGCCAGGCAGGCCATATCATTGGCATATGAGACATACGGAGAACACTTTCGGGAAAATAACCTGCATTTTATGACCATCGGGAAAAAAGGGAATGAATTACTGAAGTCAAAAAAAATTCCCAGTATTGATACTCATCACGAAATATTTGATGACCTTACCTTTGAGCATGTTGTACCCATTGCTGACCAACTGATTCAGCAATACCTGGAAGGAGAATATGACCGGATTGAATTCATCTATAACCATTTTAAGAATGCAGCAGTTCATTTATTGACACAGGAGCAATTCCTGCCCATTCGCTTCGAAGCAAAAACGGATATGGTACCCCAAAATCTCGATTATATATTCGAGCCAGACCATCCTTCACTCATTGAATCCCTTATGCCCAGGTGGTTGAGGATCCATCTTTACAAAGCGATCCTGGATTCATACGTGGCTGAACAGGGTGCAAGAATGACCGCCATGCATATGGCAACTGATAATGCAACCGAATTGCTGAGGGAGCTGACCCTGCATTATAACAAGGCAAGGCAGGCAGCGATCACCAAAGAGATCCTGGAAATTGTCGGAGGTGCAGAAGCGCTGAGAGGATAATCCGAATTGCCAATCTATCTCTCCTTCAACAGATCTACCGCTTCCTGAATGGAAATTTTCTCCCCATCTTTATACGCTACAATAAATCCTTCAACCTGATGCTGGTTTTGGAAAACCTTTGCTTCAAACAGCGTGTCGAACCTGCCAACAACATAACGGTAATAGCCATTGTTTTTCATCAGGAAAGGCTTCTCGGGTCCTGGATATATCTTTTTTAACTGTTCCTCCGTTGCGGGAGAGGTTTTCGACAGGATTTGAATGGTGAAAAAAATTGTAACCGGAGGGGGTTTGGGCTCAACAACAGGAATGATTTCCCCAGGTTCGGAAACTGTGGAATCGGGTTGATCCGGTAGCACCTCCAGGCTGTCGGCTCCAACCATCAGGAAAGAGTCCGGCTGTTCTTCCGTTTCAGCAATAAGCAGAGGGACTATAACTTCTCCCTTGACCAGGGTATCCGGGAGAGAGTCCTTCAGAGCAGCGTTGTCGATTTTAAAGGTGACCGTATCCGGAAGTTGGGCCACCGGCACCTCAGGCTCGCCTGCGATTACTGAGTCTACGGCAGCTGCCGGAGGCATTCCATCAACAACACTATCCACTGCTGCAATTTCTTCCTCAGGAGATGCTTCAGTGGCAGGCAAGGTAGCGGTCGACTGGTAATGGGTGAAGGCATCGATCTGATGATTGATGGCGGCTATTTCGAAATCATATGCATCGGTGAACAGAGGATATGCTTTCTCAAGATCTCCCTTGTTTTCCGCCTTACGGCGGATTTTTTTTGATTTCTTATAAGCAATCGATGCATTTTTTTCAAGGCGGACTCCCTCATCAGGGGAAGTTGATTTTTCACGGAACTGTTTCAGGTTTTTGTGGTATATTTTGTAGAGTTTTTTGTGCGCCTGCTGATAGATATAAAAGGCCTCAATTTCCTTCTGCATCTTCTTCT
>CAZTES010000388.1:0-2014 GCA_964612275.1 uncultured Rikenellaceae bacterium | reverse complement strand
TGGAGGTCTTAGCAGCGATTCCAGCTTCTCTATTTGCTCCTTGGTAAGGAGTGGTTTAAGTTTATTATGGAAATCATTGATCAGGGCAAAAAATTCTTTGCCGAAGTCCTTCCGAATCTCATCCATTTTTTTTGCATACTCATCGATCAGGGGCAGGATCTCCTTCAGTTGTTCTTCTGTTGGCTCAAGAATATGGATGGTTCTCTGCTTAAAGGATTCCATAGAATTGAACGACCGGAATTTTTTCATCCGCTGATGGTTTATCATGCCGCTGGTAAGAAAACCAATAGCAAACCCCAGGATAAGGGTGGCGGAAATAACAACTACAGCTTTGACTTTCATGTCGGTCTGTTTATTCTTCGATTAACAAATAACTGATCACATTATCTTCTGAATAGTATTCCGCTCCGCTTAACGAATCGAGAGAAACGGAACCTGTTGTCAGATAAATGCTAAGGAGCAGCAGGATAATTGCAGCAACTCCGGTAATGGCAACTCTCATGAAAATTCGGTTTAGATCTCTGGCAAAATTAAATTCAATGCTTTTCCCGTTCTTTGATTTTGTCAGGCGGTTCATCACCCGATCCGTAAATCCATGTTTAAACTGATAATCCCCGGAACCAACAAGTTCTCTGAGGCGAATCAGCTTATTCTTTTCTTTTCTAAGCTCTTCCGATTCAGATAGTGCTTTTTCAAGCATCGTCCGATCCGTATCATCCAGATCACCATCCAGTGATCGCATGAGTAAATCTAATAGATGTTGGTCTAACATGGCCGTTTATATTAGATGTTTTAATTTATCCTTCAAATTCTGCTGTGCCCGTGCTAATCTTGATAACACTGTACCCATTGGCAGGTCCAGGATTTCAGCCGTCTCTTTTGTGCTATACCCTTCGATCATGCGGAGAACAACGACCGATCTGAACTTGAACGAAAGCTCATGTATTGCCAGTTGTACCTCCTCCTGAATATCATCCGCATCCTGATGATCCTTTGTCTCTGAACGATGGATCTCAAAATTGTTTCCCTGGTTATCTGAGAACAACAAACGGTTTCTTTTTCGTTTTTTCAATTCATTCAGTGAAAGATTCATGGCTATTTTGGTCAAATAGGATCCCAGGGCTGAGTCTCCGCGAAATTTATCGATGGAACGATAAAACCGGATAAAGGTCTCCTGACCCACGTCATCTGCTTCCATGCAATTACCCATCATGCCAATAACGGTTTTCGCTACCTGATCCTTGTACCTGGAAATAAGAACAGAGAAGGCTTCGTTATCACCCTTCCGTGTTTGAGAGATCAGATCCAGATCACTAAAACCAGAATAGTCCTTCACGAAAGTCTTATTTTTTACATTAGACAAATGAAAAGTACATTTTATTCCCTGCGGCCCTATTGAATGGGATCAGTTAAGTTACAGCATTTTCCATACATTAGACAATAAAACGCGCTAAAATATTTCCTTTTCTTACTTTTGCTGTAAAAATTATAGATGAAGGATCCGGATTTCTCATTACTGCAACAACAGGTTCGGGGATGCACGGCATGCGGGCTGGCAGCAACCCGTCAACAGGCGGTATGTGGAGAAGGCAACTTCCGGTCAAAGGTCATGGTCATTGCCCAGGCTCCGGGAGAGCTCGAAAACAAAGCAGGGCGGATGTTTGTTGGACCCTCCGGTAAAATATTCCGCCAATTACTCACAAAGTCCCGGATCGGTACCGATGAGATCTATATGACCAATCTGATTAAATGCTATATTCCAAAATGCCGCAGGCCTTCAAGTCGTGAAATTGCAGAGTGCTCAAAACACCTGGAACAGGAGATATCGCTTGTAAATCCAAAACTGATTGTCCCACTTGGATTTCATGCCACGCGATACATCCTGATGCGGTTTGATCTGGATAGGCCGGCAAGCAAAGATTACCATACCTTATTTGGGAAATTGATCGAGTTGGATGATCAACTCATTTATCCTCTTCGCCATCCCACAGCCCTGCTCTTCAATACCGAAAAA
>CAZTES010000387.1:0-2020 GCA_964612275.1 uncultured Rikenellaceae bacterium | reverse complement strand
TTTAACTTTTTCTAATTGGTTATCAACATTTTAGAGAACTGCGAAACTTTAGTTAGTTATACCACATCTGGGAAAAGTTAATAGGTTAACCCGTTGTAACCAGGATCTTCGTCGGATGACTTAAGTTCGTCCGACGAATAAAGTAGAGAAGTTATACCTTGGGGTTATTCACCGATAAAGTTTTTTTACCGCTACATATTTTATATTTTTATTGAGTGATCAGCATTTAAAAAAATATAAAATAAACCAGATGGACAGAAGAAATTTCATGAAAAAATCGATGGTGGCAGGTGCCGCATCATTTGCTGCAGGAAGTGCTGTGCTTCATGCAGCAGAACCGCAAGAAATGGCAAACCGGCAATGGGATGGTTCGAAGCAAAAATTCAAACTGAATTATGCACCCCATTTTGGGATGTTCAGGAACCATAGAGGTGAAGACCTCCTGGATCAGCTCCAGTTTATGGCAGACGTGGGATTTACCGCCATGGAGGATAACAGCATGAAAGACCGTTCCACGGATATGCAGGAAAAAATTGCATCAAAAATGAGTAAGCTCGGAATGAAGATGGGTGTTTTTGTGGCACATACTATCTACTGGACAGAACCCAACCTTACATCTGGAGAGGAGGAATACAGGGATGAATTTCTGAAGGAGATAAAAGAATCGGTTGAAGTGGCAAAACGTGTGAATGCAAAATGGATGACGGTGGTTCCCGGGCACGTTGACCTGAGAAAGGACATCGGATACCAGACGGCAAATGTGATTGAATCGCTGAGGCGTGCTGATGAGATCCTCGAGCCTCACGGACTGGTGATGGTCCTTGAACCACTCAATTTCAGAGATCACCCGGGACTCTTTTTGAATAAAATGGCACAGGGTTACCAGGTCTGCCAGGCTGTTGATAGTCCTGCCTGTAAAATCCTGGATGACCTCTACCACCAGCAGGTACATGAAGGGAACCTGATACCCAACATCGAAGGAGCATGGGATGAGATCGGTTATTTCCAGGTGGGAGATAACCCCGGCAGGAAAGAACCAACAACCGGTGAGATCAATTACAGGAATGTATTTAAACACATCTATGATAAAGGATTCAATGGAATTGTCGGCATGGAACATGGAAACTCAGTTCCCGGTAAAGAAGGAGAAAAAGCCCTGATTGAAGCGTATATTCGTGTTGATGATTTTTGAAAAAAAGTAGAAGCAATGTAAAAAACGTCTTACGTCCTACGGTCACGATGCCCGGGTCGTTAAGCGTTTTTCGTTAGACGTCTTTTAACGTTACCGATTGACGAACTTCGATACAGGCCCTCTGAAATAATGCTTCGTTATTTCACGGGGCGGGTCTCGTTACCGTTTAACGTCCAACGTTTTTTTTCAATACTGATTAACCACGGTCTCTATCTTCATCAGCTGCGCTTCCAGGCAGGGGGATGACCGGTGTCAGATCCATCGGTCCCAGTGCATAGGTTTCTTTTCCAAGATTCAGGTCCGAATTCATCATTTCATCCCAGGTAACCTCTTTGCCTGTAAAGGCGGAAATTCTTCCCATAATGGCTGTAAGTGTTGAATGGGCAACATTCTCCCCCTCGTTAATGGGTGAATTGGTGCGGATGGAAGTTACCAGGTCAATGTGCTCCTGGTCGTATGGATCCACCTTGGGTCTGCCCGTTGGTTCTTCATTTTCATCCAGAGGATACTCATAGGTCCACTTGA
This sequence comes from uncultured Rikenellaceae bacterium, assembly GCA_964612275.1. Taxonomy (GTDB): domain Bacteria; phylum Bacteroidota; class Bacteroidia; order Bacteroidales; family VadinHA17. Next base: position 303 of record CAZTES010000387.1, on the reverse strand, counting down.
CCGTTCCGTCCGGGTTGTATATGGTGTTTACACCATTCGAATATCCTTTTGTTCCCCGGATATACTCCGATACATTGTTGGCACAGTCGTTGATCTGGCGACACATGCTATGTAGGTGCATGTCGTTGTCGTATACGAAATCGATACTGAAATTATCATACTGGTCACCCGTGATCCTTCTCAACCGGCTGCCAAAAGCAACGGCTTTTACAGGATGTTTGCCGGTATACCAATTGATGACATCGATGTTGTGAACGTGTTGTTCCACGATGTGATCACCCGACAGCCAGGTCCAGTTCACCC
>CAZTES010000386.1:0-2024 GCA_964612275.1 uncultured Rikenellaceae bacterium | reverse complement strand
TCAGGGTTTACGGACACCAGAGTTATGTACCACCCCAGGACTGTGAAGATACGAGGCTGGAGATCCCATTTGCTCCAAACAATGGGGAAAAGATCAAACACAAATTAAGGAATCTTAATCCAAAGGGTACAACACCCATTGCTAATTCGCTCCGTTATTCGATAGGAGATTTCCCGCCCTGTGCGACCTGCAGGAATATAATCATTTTAATCACCGATGGGATAGAAGCTTGCGATGGAGATCCATGTGCCGTATCGAGAGACCTGCAAAAAAAAGGGATAACGCTAAAGCCTTTTGTCATAGGTATCGGGCTTGATCCCCGTTTCAAGAATACCTTTGAATGTGTCGGGCAATACTACAACGCCACCGATGAAGAGAAGTTTCAGGATGTACTGGAAATTGTCATCTCGCAGGTGCTCAATGCAACAACTGCCCAGGTAAACCTTCTTGATGAATCAGGGAATCCCACGGAAACCGATGTTAACATGACATTTTACGACATGGAAAATGACAGGATCAAGCACAATATCATTCATACATTGAATCACCGGGGAAATCCGGATACCCTTTTGCTTGACCCGCTGGTCAATTACAGGTTGGTTATTCACACTATCCCTCCTGTTCTTCTGGATCCTGTTGAGCTCATTCAGGGCAAGCACAATATAATCGCAGTGGATGCACCCCAGGGGTTTCTCAGGATTGAAACATCCGGGGGAGCACAATACCGGGATATGCAGTTTTTTGTACGGCGGCCAGGAACAACAGAAACCCTTAACATGCAACTGATGAATACCAATGAAAAATACCTCACCGGAAGCTATGATATTGAGATCCCCACTCTGCCAAGGCTTACATTCAATGATATTGAGATATTGCAGAGCTATACGACCACAATTAAAATACCCAGGCCCGGCGTGGTCACGCTGCAAATCGCAAATGTAGGGTATTGTGGCTTGTTCCTGGAAGATGAAAACGGACTGACCTGGGTCACAAATGTTAATACAGCCAACCATTCTGTACCCGTTGTTCTGCTTCCCGGCAACTACCGTACTGTTTACCGCTCTGCCAGTGCAAAACGATCCCATTTCACCATCGAGACCAGCTTTACGGTTGAATCCGGGAAATCAACCCATGTGAAAATATTATAAAAGAGTAAAAACGGGTCTCAAATCACAGGTATGAAACCCTCCGCCTTCGGCAGGATTCCTGCCAGCCCTGACTGCCGTCAGGCAGGTGGCAGGCTGGGTTCAACTTACAAATTTCTATGCACTGTATTTTTGAAATTTGAGTTTCACGAATAAACCATTGGAGCTTTTCGGGGTCTAATGATCAGGCAACCGACAGAAGTAAACGGACCATGAGCGGTAACGGTGACAAAGAGTTGCTCGCTTTATTTAAAAAAAAAGAGAGCAGAAATTATGCGTTTAATCAAATCATTCATACCTATCAGGAAAGGTTGTACTGGCATGTGCGACGAATTGTTGTGCTGCATGAAGACACCGACGATGTATTACAAAATACTTTTATAAAAGCATGGAACGGGCTGGATGAATTCAGGGAGGGGGCCCGGTTGTATACCTGGTTATACCGAATTGCAACGAACGAAGCATTGAGCTTTCTGAAAAAGAAGGGAAAAAGGATTCTTATCCCCGACCATGACTTAGAAAACAGCGTAATGAACAGGTTTGAAGAAGGGGATTATATTGACGGTGACGAGATCCAGATGAAATTGCAAAAAGCAATCTGCACCCTGCCCGAAAAACAAAGAATCGTGTTTAATATGAAGTATTATGATGAAATGAAATATGAAGAGATGGCTGAGATCTTGAAAACATCGGTCGGAGCGCTAAAAGCATCGTTTCATCATGCTGTAAAAAAAATTGAAAAAATGATCCGGGAGGATTAAACCTTGTGCCCGTTTTAGCATCATACAAACCAGGAAATGCTACCGATGAACGAGTTAAAAAATATAGCACCGAATCTTTCGAAGATTAAAAAAGAGAACGTTTTTCGTGTTCCCGATG
>CAZTES010000385.1:0-2048 GCA_964612275.1 uncultured Rikenellaceae bacterium | reverse complement strand
ATCTTTTGGTACAATTCGTATGGATTAAATGGTTTGAGAATGAAATCATTCATTCCGGATTCCTGAACCTGTTCCTGAACCTCCATCATGACGGATGCCGTGATTGCGATAATGGGGATCGAACTGATTTTTGGATCTTTATCAACGCGTATGGCTTTTGCTGCCTCATACCCATTCATTTCAGGCATATGCAAATCCATCAGGATCATGTCATAATTATTTTTCGTCAGTTTCTCCAGGGCTTCTTCCCCATTTCCTGCATGATCCACCTGCATGCCTTTTTTTACCAGTAATTTTTCTGCCACAATCTGGTTAACCTCATTATCCTCTACGTGCAATATCCTTTTTCCTTTCAACTGGTCAAACTTCTCTTCCAGGTCCATGGTCAGCACCAGTGTTGATTTTTTAGGACTTTTTTTGAAAGTTAGCTGGAAGAAGAACCTCGAACCTATTCCGGGGGTACTTTCGACCATGAGGTCGCTATTCTGCAGTTCCAGCAGCTTTTTACTTATGGCAAGGCCCAGGCCTGTTCCACCATATTTCCGGGTGGTATCAGGACCTGCCTGTGTAAAGCTGTCAAAAATATATTCCAGTTTGTCGGCAGGGATCCCAATGCCGGTATCCTGAACTGAAAATTCGATTTCGACCAGCCGGTTGGTTTCTTTCATGAGCTTGATCTCGATTTTCACTGAACCTTTTTCCGTAAACTTGATAGCGTTTCCAATCAGGTTTGTAAGCACTTGGTTAAGCTTGGTTGAATCCCCCAAAACATAATTGGCAATACCGGCGTCAACCATCACCATCAACTTCAATCCCTTTTCTTCTGTCCTGTAAATAAAGGTTTGTTTGATCCCGTTAATAAGCTCTTTGATACTGAATGAGATCTCCTCAAAGAATACCTTCCCTGCATCGATCTTGCTGAAGTCCAAAACATCATTAATAAGGACCAGCAGATTTTCTCCGGAAAATTTCAGGGCATTCAGGTATTCAAGCTGATCCTCCCGTGGTTCCTCCTGCAATAAAAGATGTGTCATCCCGATCACTGCATTGAGGGGAGTTCGGATCTCGTGGCTCATGGTGGAGAGGAATTGCTGTTTTGCCAGTGCTGCTTCTTCAGCTTTCTGTTTTGCAATAATCAGGTTTTGTTCGGCTCGTTTTCGATCGATGGATAATCCTGCCTGGTTGGAAATGAACTGGAGAATTTGCAGGTCCCGTTCAGAAAATGCATTTTCATCATCATAGCTCTGGAGACTGATCACGCCAATGATTTTATCTTCTGCCCGCAGGGGTACTCCCAGCCAGACTTTACAGGGTGTTCCAACAAGATCCACCTCCCCGCATTCTTCCAGTTCGGTGATGAGTTTGCTGTCAACCAGTACTGGTTCATTTTGCCGGATGACATAGGCTGTGAGCGTTTTTCCGGCGGGAATACTGTCAAACTGATCTTTTTCATCCCGGAAGAAAGGCAGTGTTAAGGAATCGGTCTCTTTGTTATACAGGGCGATAAAAAAGTTTTTTGTGTCCAAAATGATGGACAGCTGTTCTTTAATGATCTGGAATAATTGATCCAGTGTCTTGGTGGTATGAACAGCTTTGGAGATTTCATAGATCAGCTGCTGGACCCTTTCGATTCTTTTGCGCTCACTGATATCCCGGTAAATGCCGAATACACCAATCTGCTTATTGTTGATAGTTACAGGGGTTCCGAGAAGCGAAACATCGATCATCGTTCCATCTTTTCGCGTTCTTACCGTTTCCAGGGATACCATGTTCCCGTCGGCAATGCTGTTGGTTATGTGTTGAGCTTCTTTTAACAGGTTGCCGGAGGAGATTAGTTTATCCAGTTCTTTGCCAATGGCTTCTTTTTTCGTATATCCAAACAGTTTTACAAACTCGGAATTCATCCGCAGGAGTTTCCCCCTGTTGTCCGTTTGTACGATCACTTCCGGTGCACTTTCAATCAGGTGTTCCAGCAGTGCTTTTTCAGTTAGCAGTTCCTCCTGTGCTTTTTTCTGGGAAGTCAGATCGAACATGACGCCCCGAAATCC
>CAZTES010000384.1:0-2050 GCA_964612275.1 uncultured Rikenellaceae bacterium | reverse complement strand
GTTTCCCGGATGGAGAATAATTTGGGTTTTCGCAGGCGAACAGGGCATCGATCATTTCCTGCATCTCCTCACGGGACAATGATTTTCCATAGGGGATAGCGGAAGCTTTTGCCAGGGATCTGCAGATCCTCTCTTTCGTTCCTTCCCTGACATCTGCTCCGGTTGATTTATACTCCTCCAGCAGCAGATCAATCATCTCTCCCGGATCGTTGGTGGCTGCATTGGACGGGTATCCATTCACTACGATGGTATGATTCCCGAGGTCGCGGATATCAAAACCGAGGCTACATATATCCTCCAGTATTTCCAGCAGCACAGCGTGATCCGATGCATTTAGCTGAATCGTTTGAGGGAACAGATTCTGTTGAGCGATGCCGAATTTTCCCTCCATGGAACGCAGGTATTTTTCATAAAGAATTCGTTCGTGTGCTCTCTTCTGGTCAATGGTCATTAACCCCGATTTTACCGGACAGAGAATGAATTTATTCTTTAACTGGATGAAACTCAGCCCGGCTTGTTTCTGGTCCGTTTCAAGGGTTGGATGCACAGGCTGTTTTGATTGTCGGGTTTCATCCTCCTGCTCAAGGCCATGGTAAAGTTTTTCCCAATTCGACAGGTTTGCTTTCTCAAATCGAGATCTGCCGGCATGCCCGGGATAGGTTTTTTCGTCCCCTGCAAAAGGATTGTAATCCGGATTAATTTCGATGGTTGGCGGGTGGACCTCTTCTCCTTTTTTTGCTACCGGAATCTTAATACTTCCATCTTTGTCAAAATCCAGTGAAGGGACAATATTGAATTTCCCCAGGGCCTCTTTTACCGAAGCAATCAGTATTTGCCAGATAGAGCGTTCATCCTCGAACTTGATCTCTGTTTTTGTCGGATGAATATTGATATCGATGGTTTCCGGATCGGCTGTAAGGAAAAGGAAATAGGAAGGTATGCTTTCCGGTGCCAGGATCTGGCCATACCCTTCCATTATTGCTTTATGAAAATAGGGATGCCGCATATACCGGTTGTTCACAAAGAAAAACTGCTCTCCGAATGTTTTCCTGGCAAACTCCGGTTTCCCGATGTATCCGGTGACTTTAACGATCGATGTGTCGGTATCAACAGGGATCAGGTACTGGTTGACCCCTTTCCCGAACACCTGGATCAACCGTTGCCTGAGGTTCCCGACATGCAGGTGGTAGACTTCAGTATCGTTGTGGTGCAGGATGAATGCAATATCCGGGTGTGAAAGTACAATCCGGTGAAATTCATTGATGATGTTCTTCAGTTCAGTTGTATTTGTTTTCAGGAATTTTCTCCTTGCCGGGACATTAAAAAACAGGTTCTTTATCGAAAAATTTGAACCCTGGGCACAACTACACGGTTTTTGTTCTTCAAGTTCTGATCCGTTGATAAGGATGTGGGTACCCAGTTCGTCCTCTGAACGGCGGGTTTTCAGTTCAACCTGTGAAACGGCAGCAATGGAGGCCAGTGCCTCTCCCCTGAACCCCATTGTACGTATGGCAAACAGATCTTTGGCTTCACTGATCTTGGAGGTTGCATGCCGTTCAAAAGAGAGTCTTGCATCGGTTTCCGACATTCCGCAGCCGTTGTCAATAACCTGCACCAGCGACCTGCCTGCATCTTTGATATTCACCTTTATTTCCGTGCTTCCTGAATCGATAGCATTCTCCAGCAGTTCTTTCACCAGGGAGGCAGGTCGTTGGATTACTTCACCAGCAGCAATTTGATTGGCAACGGAATCAGGTAATAATCGGATGATATCGGACATCGACAATCTGGGGTTTAAAAGAAAAAGAGAAAATAGGAGATGATCAACAGGAGGAGAATGATGATTACCAGCCGTATATTGGATTGTTTCTGCACCCTTTTCTGTTTTCGCCTGAAATAATTACTCATTTGCCCTTTTCGAATTGTAGGCCTGTACGCTTCCCCCTTATTAACACCCATATCCATCTCGATATTTCGTATACGCTCCTCCAGATCTTCCTTCTGCTCATCATAATACCTGGGAATGTAATTGAAAGATTTTGGTTTTGGT
>CAZTES010000383.1:0-2057 GCA_964612275.1 uncultured Rikenellaceae bacterium | reverse complement strand
AATTCGAAATTTCATTTGTGTATCTTCCTAACCATTTCTTCTATTCCCTCCACCATCGCTTCCCAGGTAAACCGCTTTTTTTCCTCCTCAATGTTTTTTTCAAAAGCTGCCACTCGTCTGTTTTCATAAAAATCCTGAATGGCAACGGCAATGGCATCCGGATCCACTGCGGTTACATATCCGACTTTACGGTCGGGAACAATTTCGGGCAGCCCCCCAACATTGGTAACCAGCATCGGTTTGTTAAAATGGTAGGCAATCTGTGTAATGCCACTCTGTGTAGCGGAACGGTATGGCTGGATAACCATATCACTTGCAGAAAAATAGTACTTCACTTCCTGGTTCGGAATAAATTGATCGGTAATGATCAGTTTTTCTGCTATACCAAGTTCTTTAGCCAGTTTCTCGTATGTTGATCTATCTTCATAAAATTCCCCGGCAACGATCAGTTTCAGGTTCAGTTTTTCCAGTTTCTCATTTGCCAGGGCGTGGTACAGGAGATCCAATCCCTTATATTTCCGGATCATACCAAAAAACAGGAGGTACTGATACTGAGTATCAAAATTCAGGTGGTCCAGGGCGCCTTCACGGGAAACCCGTTCACCAAAATGGTCATACATGGGATGAGGAATGAAGGCAGCCGGGTGGTCCGGTTTGATCTCCTGTAATTCTGCCAGAGAAGAGCTGGAAAGAGTGATGAATGCATCACATGAATTGAAATAATAACGGGCAAGCAGCCTGTCCGGCAATCGCTGTTCGTGAGGTCGAACATTGTGGGTGAGGGATATAACCCTGATTTCCGATTTTTTTCTCACCCGTCTGTTAATCCATCCCAAAGCAGGAGCCATAAAGGGCATCCAGTACTGGATAATGATAAAGTCCGGTTTATACTGGAGAATGTAGTTCACCGTCCGCGACCAGGAAATAGGATTCACTGAGCTCATCAGGGATGTAACCGGAATATCCTGTGGAGGGGGTCCTTCGGCAAACTGCGTTTTACCCGGGAAGAGAAACCCGGGATACTGGTAATAAAAAGAGACGATGGATGATTCTTTTCCTGCTTTTCGGAATGCTCTGCACAATGCTTCTCCAAAATTGGCTATGCCTCCGCGCAATGGGTAAGCCGGACCAAGGATCAGGTTCTTCAAAACTTAACAATTAATTTTCTCTTCAATCTGGTAAACATTTCTTTCACTGGAGCTTCTGGAAACCAGTTCACCCAGGAATCCGGCCAGGAAAAGCTGTGTACCAATGATCATGGCTGTCAGGGCAAGATAAAAGTAGGGACTCTGGGTAACACGCTGGGTAGGGATATCATGGAAGGTATTGTACAGTTTGACACCTCCCAGCCATGCAGCGGCAATGAATCCTGCAACGAACATGAGTGTTCCGAGTGTACCGAAAAGGTGCATGGGGCGCTTGCCAAACCGGCTGATGAAAGAGATGGTCAGCAGGTCCAGGAATCCTTTGATGAAGCGGTCAAACCCAAACTTGGTCACCCCGAACTTTCGCTTCTGATGTTTGACAATTTTCTCCCCTATTCTTGTAAAACCAGCCTGTTTTGCCAGTACGGGAATATAACGGTGCATCTCACCATACACCTCAATACTTTTTACCAGGGCATTCTTATAGGCTTTCAAACCACAGTTGAAATCGTGCAGCTTAATGCCCGTGACTATTCGTGCTGTCCGGTTAAAAAATTTACTGGGAATTCGCTTGGTGATCGGGTCAAACCGTTTCTTCTTCCACCCGGAAACCAGGTCAAAATTCTCGTTTTTAACCATGTCATATAGCCCGGGGATCTCGTCCGGATTATCCTGAAGGTCAGCATCCATGGTAATGACAACATCCCCCTGTGCCACATCGAATCCGCTGAAGAGGGCTGCCGATTTCCCATAATTGCGGCGGAACCGGATGCCCCGGATAAAAGCCTTCTCCCCGGAAAGTTTTTCGATCACATCCCAGGAAGAGTCATTGCTGCCATCATCCACCAGGATTATCTCAAAGGAATAGTTCTTTTCATTACAGACCCGTTCAACCCACTCCACAAGCTCCGG
>CAZTES010000382.1:0-2059 GCA_964612275.1 uncultured Rikenellaceae bacterium | reverse complement strand
TGCCTTGATTGTATAGCTGAAAAATAACGATTATGCCTGAAACCGAAAGGGGGACATTTTTATTTGAACTGTATGAGGAGAAGATCCGCTCTTTTTTGTTTTACCTGGAGAAGGCAAAGAAAACCTATCTTATTCAGGATATCCATCAACTCAGGGTGAATACCAAACGAATCAACGCCATCTACCAGTTAATCGAAAGCGCTACCGCACTGAATTTTAACGCCGAATCACACCTGAAACCCATCAAAGCAATATTCAAATCTGCAGGTAAACTGAGGGAGGGACAGGTGAACCTCGAATTAATGAAAACCTATGATCTGCACTCCGATCCGTTTATGATGTATAGCGTAACCCTCGAAAAATCACAGGTTAAAACCATCAGGGACCTGAAAATAGCAGTGGAAAAATTCGATAAGATATCCTTTGATCACACCATTGGGATGATCAAAGCGTATTGTGAGCAAATTGATAAATCGGAACTGTTGGATAAAATGGATCAGTATATCCGGATGAAGGCTGAGTCAATTGAGCAGTTGCTGCCAAAAAAACAACATCCAAATAATGTTCACCGGATTCGCATGAACCTGAAAGCAATGGAACCTGTCCTCTCTTTATTTTGTGCAGCCAATCCGGATAAATATTATCAAGAAGTCGTTGGATCACTTAAAGAATCAGCACTTTTTATTGGCGAGTGGCACGACCGGATGATACTGGTTAAGTCAATCAATAAATTCCTGGAAAACCTGAAACCGAAAAATAAAAAGATTCAGCAGGCAATGCTTCAACTCATTGATCAAATTCAGAATGATAGTGATGAACTAAATGAAAAGATTGATGCGAAACTAACAGAAACCCTGGCGTATATTATTCATTAAATTTGCCTGCAAATCGTTTAACAAATTGATAAACAATCCCAAGCAGTTGGTTATCAGCAATTCCTTCAATGTAATATGGCATCCGGAATAAGAGCAAAGAAAAGCCTGGGACAGCACTTCCTGATCGATCAGAACATCGCAGCGAAAATTGTTGCCATGCTTGGTCCTGATATCTGTGGCCCGGTGATTGAAATAGGCCCTGGTATGGGAGCACTGACCCGGTTTCTGGTTAAGAAAGAAACCATCGACCTCTATCTGGTTGAGATTGACCATCAATCGGTTGAATACCTGAAACAGCATTTCCCGGGATTGGAGGGGAAGATTATTCAGAAAGATTTTTTGCAGTTTGATTTGAAAAATCGATTCTCCGGTCCGGTGGCGATAATCGGCAATTTCCCATACAACATTTCCAGCCAAATCTTCTTTAAGATCCTGGAAAACCGGGATCGTGTCGAGGATGTGGTTTGTATGATCCAGAAAGAGGTTGCCGACAGGATCCGTTCAGGCCCCGGGACGAAAGTATATGGCATAACGAGTGTACTGTTGCAGGCTTTTTACCATGTGGAATTTCTTTTCCCGGTAAGCGAGAAGGTGTTTCTACCCCCACCTCGTGTCAAATCATCCGTAATGCGGTTGAAACGCAACGAAACCAAAAAACTGGAGTGTGACGAGAAGCTCTTCTTTACCATTGTAAAAACCGGCTTTCATCAGCGGCGAAAAACCCTTCGCAATGGATTAAAAACTATTTTGCTAAATTTGGACCTGAATCACCAGCTGTTGAGTCGGAGACCTGAACAGCTGTCTGTGAATGAATTTGTTGAACTGACACGGTTGATTCAAGTGAGATTGAAAAACAGAACACAATAAACAGGAGATATGTCAATTCAGTTTGAAATAACCAAGGAATTTATTGAAGGGCTGAAAACCGCCATTTTATCAGAGGATAAAGTTACTGTACAATCCATGATGGCGAGTTTCCACGCAGCAGATATTGCTGAGATATACAATGAGCTGACCCTGGAAGAGGCAAAGTTCCTGTTTACCATGCTGGAGGGAGAAACAGCAGCTGATGTACTGGCGGAACTGGATGAAGATGACCGGGAAAAGTACCTGAAAGCGCTACCCGGAGAAGTGATTGCCAAACAGTTCATCGATCAGATGGATTCGGATGATGCAGCCGATGT
>CAZTES010000381.1:0-2060 GCA_964612275.1 uncultured Rikenellaceae bacterium | reverse complement strand
TCAGTCTTCAGACATAATTTACAAACATCGATGAATTATTAATTGAATTCTTAAAATTTTATGAAGGAGGTGTAGTTCGTTATAAAAATTTATCGGGATTGTCGATCATATGATTTATTAGCTTACCGACTTCTTCGTTCTGGTCAATAAGTTTATCATACATTTCTCCATTAATATATTCAAGCGCAAATGTAAATTCCAACCAAACGAAGGTTTCACTATTTTCTGCATCACTATCTGTCAGTTTAGAGATAAAATGTTTGGGATACTTTCTTTTTCTATATCCTTCGGCAATGTTTGTACAAACTGATCTGGATGACCTTCGAACCTGATCTGTCAATGAATATTTTTCCTCATCTGGAAAACTTTTAGAAATCTGGTGAATTTCAAGTGCTAAACTGAATGCTTTTTTGTAAGCAATTAATTTTTAAAATCTCATCTTTAAAAAGTTTTAATTAATAACTAAATAGTAATGAATTGCGCATTCTTTTATTGTGTAAAAATTTGAATTTTACAATCTGCGGACTGGAGGCTATTCAAGTATGCTGGGGACTGCGGACTGGAGGCTATTCAAGTATACTGGGGACAGAGGACTGCAGACTATTCAAGTATACTGGGGACTGAGGACTGCAGACTATTCAAGTATACTGGGGACTGAGGACTGCAGACTATTCAAGTATACTGGGGACTGAGGACTGCAGACTGTGGACTTCTTACCAATTACTCCCACCCTTCCAGGAATCCCTCCAAATACCCAAACCTCTCCGTAAGCTTCCCGTCCTTCACAATGGTTGCCCGTTCGATAATTTTTTCCCGGTCTTTTCCGAAGAGTGAAGGGAAGACGTTATCCATCAGTGCTCGTCCAAAATCGACCGATGCATCACGCGGTAATTCCCCGGGAAGATTATCAACCGCCATTACCGTGATATTCTCCTTGTTAAATGGATCACCCTCTTTGCCGGATAGGGGGTCATAGCCGTAGAAGGTTTTTGCGATGGTGGAAGCTCTCAGCGTGGAGGGAATTGGTTCTTTGATATCACAACTGATATCGGCAATGACCTGTATGGAAAAGTCCGGTACGAGGTAATTTTCGGGTTTCATGAACACCGGGGATTGGGGATCCCAGAAATGAGCTGCAATAAACAGGTCTGTTTTTTTTGTATAGGGAAGAAATGTTGATTCGTATTCCTGTGGATGGTGTATAAAATGGTCAAATCCTTCCGGGCCGAAGGAAGAGCCATCTTTCCTTCGGGTATAATGCCAGGGATCGAGCCGGCAAAAGATCGGAATGTTGAATTTTTTGTGCAGAAAATCTCCGGGTAAAACCTCTTTGATGTTGAGGGGAGCCAGGGTTTCGAGTGTTCCATGGGCTACCCGTCCGCCGCCGGTAATCAGTATGCGCAGGGGAGGTAGTTGCAAAGCACTCACGTGGGTAAGCATCTCTTCCAGGTCATGGCATTCATGGGCTGGTTTCAGTGTAAAGTCACCAAACCGTTCACCCCAGGCTCTCAGCCCGTTGTATGCTCCTACGATCCCTGCCCACCGTCCAAATGCCACCAGCCTGAACCCGTTCTCACCGGTAAGGTATTCGTAATCGATCAGGGTGGCCTTTTTCTCAACAATATGTTGAAGAAGGGAGCGGTTGTACGATTGTTTTTTTGCAGTATGAGAGAAAAAAAGATAGGTTTTGTCCGGGATCAATTCAGGTATATGGACCTCTTTTACACCAAGGAGTATGTCACATCCTGAAATATCGTTGCTGACCCGGAGTCCAAGATCACTGTACTCATGGTCGGCAAAACATCTAATCTCACTGGACTGGATGATCAGTTCGACACTGGGAAACCGGTTCAGGATCTCCCGGGCACGCCTCGGTCCTATCGGTACCCTCCGGTCGGGCGGGGTTTTGGTCTCTTTCAGGATCGCAACTTTTATCTTCTCTTTCATGATTGGGTTCTTTGCTACGAAAGTAGTGAATATGGAACAATTTTTGAGGGTTTAAGCATGGAACATTGCCGAAAAGATTTTGTATCTTTGCAACCAGCATGGGGCTGACTGGA
>CAZTES010000380.1:0-2077 GCA_964612275.1 uncultured Rikenellaceae bacterium | reverse complement strand
CTTTTTAAAGGTGTTCATGAGCTAATTTCGTTCGGTTGTTATTTGAGTTTTGATTATTGGAATTTCCGGTTTACCCCGTTGGAATAATTATCCTACGGGGTTTATCTGGGTTAGAGTTCATATAATTATATCTATTAACTAAAAATTTTCAAAATGGAAGAAATGAAAGACCTTATTTTGCAATATGTAATCGACGAATATCTTGAAGATGAGGATGAAGAAATAACATATGACACACCTTTAATCTCAGGCGGTTATGTGGATTCTTTTTCCATGGTTTCCTTAAAAGTGTTCCTTGAAAACAAGTTTAAGATTAGCATACCCGATGATAAAGCAACTCCGGAAGCATTTGATTCGGTTAATAACATCGTGGTGCTGGTAAAAGGATTTATTGATTAACCATTATTTCCTACATAGCAGCGCTACCGGGGCTATCTCATGATCCGCCAGCTGGCCCTATGAAATAACGACTACGTCGTTCCGCATGTGCGGATTTCACAGGGCTGGCGGAGAGTAAATTCCGATACATTAAATAAACCAAATACAATATGAGTTATAACGACAAAATCAAAAAAATTTATCAGGATCAGTTAGAGCAGATCCGGAATGCAGGAATTTTTAAAGAAGAAAGATTCATTCATTCAACCCAGTCTGCAGATATCGAAGTTGAATTTCCTTTAGGTTCCTCACTGAAAACGGTAATTAATATGTGTGCCAATAATTATCTCGGGCTTTCCAGTCATCCGGAAGTGATCAAAGCGGCACATGATGGCCTGGAATCCAGGGGATATGGAATGTCCTCTGTCCGCTTCATTTGCGGAACACAGGATATACACCTGGAACTGGAGGATAAAGTGACTGAATTCCTTGGTACCGAAGATACCATCCTGTTCCCCTCCTGTATGGATGCCAATGCAGGTGTATTCGAAGCTATCCTGACCGGGGAGGATATTATGATATCCGACCGTTTAGTCCATGCATCCATTATTGATGGTATGAGATTATGCAGCGCCCAGCATGATACTTTCAAACATTCGAATATGCAGCATCTGGAAACCAAGCTGCAATTACATGCTGACAAACGGATTAAAGTGGTTATTACCGACGGAGTGTATTCTATGGATGGTGATACTGCCAAACTGGATGAGATTGTCCAATTGTGTGAAAAATACAATGCTTTATTGTTTGTGGATGAATCCCATGCCAGCGGATTTATTGGCAAAACCGGCAGGGGGACTCATGAAAAGTGTGGTGTAATGGGGAAAATTGATATCATTACCACAACATTTGGTAAAGCACTTGGAGGAGCCTCCGGCGGATGTGTTTCAGGAAGAAAAGAACTTGTTGAAATGTGCAGACAAAAGGCCCGTCCTTACCTGTTTTCGAATACCATTGCCCCTGTAGTTGTTTCGGGGGTTTTGAAGGTTCTGGATATTCTTTCTGAAAGCACTGAACGCCGTGATAAACTGGAAAAGAATACGAGCTATTGGCGAAAAGGACTTACCGATGCCGGATTTATCCTGAAAGAAGGGGATAGCCCGATCGTACCCGTAATGCTTTTCAATGCAAAACTATCACAGGATTTTTCAAGGGACCTGTATAATGAAAGGATTTACGCAATTGGTTTTTTCTTTCCTGTTGTACCAAACGGCCAGGCCAGGATCCGTACACAGATCTCTGCCGGTCATGAAATCCATCATCTCGATGAGGCGCTGAATGCTTTTATCAAAGTAGGTAAAAAATATGGCATCCTCGGCCTGACAAAACAGGAGATTATTGAAAAATATGGGTTGTAGGTATTAATTAGGTAATTCAATAATCATATTTACTTGCCAAAACCAAGTGAAGGCAGACGATGGTCATACAGAGGTCATTTACTCTCCGCCAGCCGGCGGATCGTGTCATTCAATTGTCATTTACTTCGTGTCATTCAGTTGTTATTCGATAGTTATTAGCTCATCCGCCGGTTGGCGGATTCGCGTAATTAAGTAGTAATTAGGGAGAATGAGTAAAGAATGAGTTAGTGTGTTAGTGGGTTAGTAAGTTAGTGAGTTAGTAAGAATTTTGGATTTAGGAC
>CAZTES010000379.1:0-2103 GCA_964612275.1 uncultured Rikenellaceae bacterium | reverse complement strand
TCCGGGTGACCGGGGGAGCCGTTCATCTCCTGGGTTGAAAGACCATGTATACCGGCAATTGAGGGTAGCCCGTCCGATGCCGGGGGGTAGGTCGATAGATCACGCAGGCAATTGCGTGACCAGATAAATGATAGAAATCCTGATGAAAGCCTGTTTCAGGCAACCCGTCAGGATACAGAATCCGGCTTACAGGCCTGCTTTTTTCTTTTTAATTAACCATTCAAAATAAAAAAGGTTGTCCTACTGTAGACCATTCGTCATCCTGAACTTGGTTCACGATCTCATATGGCAAACAATTTATTTAAGGAGATTCTGAAATTACTTCAGAAGGACATTTGTTGAACAAGTAAGTCAACCTTATTTTATGTAAATCTATTCTTTTGTTTCTTTCACATATTGTTCCCGTGTTAATGGCTGAATCGGTAACAGCCCGGCTTTTTCAAGTTTAGCATTCAGCTTTACCAGATCCGTTTGCAGCAAGGCTTCCACTTCCTGATCCATACGCGTGACCTCGCCACTATAAAATTCCAGGCCGTCGATCAGGGATGGAGACGGCTTTCCCTGATACAGGATTGAGGTGGCATAAAGCATCGTGATTTTTTCACGAAGCTTCTCTTCACCGGTAATCCCCCCCATTTTGGTTGCCACCATCTGCTTATGCAATCCTTCCAGTGTATTGGTAAAATCATTCAATTCCCGTTTTATTGATTTATTGAATTGATCGCTGGCTGCCAGTTCTCTGGCTTTCTCCACAACATAGGTTGCCTTCCGGTCCACATAAGCAAGATCTTCAAGCAGCTTATAACCTTTCTTTACAACTTCCTGACTCAATTGCCGGTCAGCCAATGAATGGGGTGAATCTTCATCATATTTCAGAACAATAGTCCCTTCATATGATTCCTCTTCTTTAACGAGTTTGACCCTGTATTCCCCCGGGTCATAGTAAGGACCGAAAAGGGCAAATTGCGCTAGTGAAGGAGAGGAGGGAACCTTGGGTGGTTTTTGCATTATGGACCACTGAACCCGGTTGATGCCTTTCCGTTTCCCCGCCGGTATTTCATTGACTAAGTTCCCGTCCGGGTCGTAAATTTCAAGGTACATATCCCCGAAAACATGCCTTCTCTTCAGATAGTAGGCAATGGTTGCGGATGCGGGCATTGCAACATCAGGAGGATTTCTTCCGATAAATTCATCATCACCGGGAAATGCCTGCCCTATTTCAATGGGTTTAATAACGAAGGATTGAGCGGTTAAAAACACCGCATCCTTTTGAAGCAGGTCCTGGTTAATCTGTCGGAGGGGAGTAATATCATCAACGATCAGTATTCCTCTCCCATGCGTTGCAAGAACCAGGTCCTGTTCACGCGGATGGATTACCATATCCCTGACCGATACATTGGGGATGTTTCCTTTCATTTGGGTCCACTTTGTTCCGTCATCGAAGGATACGAACAGTCCGAACTCGGTGCCCAGAAAGACCAGATCAGGGTTTACCAGGTCCTGGTGTACCGTATGGCAATATCCGTTTATATTCTCATCAACCAGGGATTTCCAGGTTTTTCCAGCATCGGTTGTTTTATAGAGGTAAGGAGTCACATCCCCGGTTCTGTGGCCGTCAAAGGTGACATAAGCTGTTCCCTCATCAAACGAACTGGCATAAACGAATGAGCACCAGGTATTTTCAGGCAAATTTGGAACATTGGGTGTAACGTTGGTCCAGGATGTTCCTTCATCCCGGGTTATCTGAAGGTTTCCATCATCCGTTCCAACCCAGATAATCTTTTCATTTACAAGTGATTCCTCAATGGTAAAGATGGTACAGTGGTTTTCAGCGGTTGAATTATCGAGTGTTAGCCCGCCGGTTTCAAACTGCCTCAGTTTTCCCGGATCATTGGTAGTAAGGTCCGGTGAGATCCGTTTCCAGGAATCACCCTTATCTTTCGACTGAAAAAGGTATTGCCCGCCGACATACATTACATCCCGGGTGGGACTGAATGCCACAGCTGCATTCCAGTTAAACCGCAATTCATCCATGGTTTCATCCGGGTTTGGCTGGATGAATTTGATCTCGCCAGTATTTTTGTGGTAACGCGCATACATTCC
>CAZTES010000378.1:0-2122 GCA_964612275.1 uncultured Rikenellaceae bacterium | reverse complement strand
CAAACGCCTGTCATCTCGATCAAACCTTTGAACACGTGAAAAGGTTTGGAGAGATGACAATGGTGGAAAACCTTAAGTATTTCAGCTGAGCCTGTCTTTCCCGACAGGCTACCCTCAGTCCACCATCAGGGATTTGACCCGCAGCTCCCTGCCACTGATCAGTTCCTGTTCAAATGCGTTGCATTTCGGGCAGGGTGTGTGCAGGTTGTCTGTGTTAAATTCATGTCCGCATTTCCTGCAGCGGGCAACTCCGGGAATACGGATATAGCGGCAGGTTGCCTGTTCAAGGATGGTATTCTTCACAGCCACCTCCATGGCAAATTCCAGTGCATCCAAGACAACACCGGAAAGTTCTCCCACCTCAATCTCGATCTCCTTTACAACGGTTGCATTGGCTTTCGCTGCATACTCATCAGCAATTTCAATAACATTCATGGCGATGGAGAGTTCATGCATGGCTTTGTTGATTTTTCCAGAACAGGAATTTGCAACAAATCTATGATTTATTTCATAATTCTGAAATTTTAACGATCTTAGTCATTGTGATTCCCGGCAATCCGTTGTACATTTATACAACCGAAGATCCAGGAGAAAAATATAACATCATCTAAAAAAGTGATCGTTATGGAACATCTATTCTCATTCAACGTCAAGTGTCCACACTGTGGCAAAGTGTTAACTGATCCTTATCACAAAATCAATGATAAGCCCAGTATCCGGTTAAAGGGTAAAACAGCAAAAGGGGAGGAAGGAACCGTCCGTCTCTGTTCCATTTACGGTTGTCACGACCATGAAACCAAACTGGATATAAAGGAGAAGGAAATCATCTCGTTTTTATGCCCCCATTGTGATGCATCGCTTATCAGCAAAGACGAATGCGAAGAGTGCGGTGCCCCGATGTTATCGCTGAAGGTGATTAAAGGAGGGAAGGTGACCTTCTGTTCACGGAAAGACTGCACCAAACAGTACATTGCTTTCGAAGAGCTATCCGCCACCCTGAAGCAATTTTATGATGAATATGGATACGGGCATCAGTAGGTCTGTTGAAAGGTTGATCGTATAATTATTGAAAGGTAAGGAGGATCCTGTTTTAGGTAGGATTCCTTTGTCTGCAGTCTGTAATCTTCAGTCCTCACTAAGAAGGTAAAATCCCAAAAGCGGTCCCAAACCAAACAATAAAACTATTTTCAACTAACATTCAACATCCACTATTAATCGATAATCATTCCCTTTAAATATGGGCAGCTACCGAATTAAAATTTTGTAACGATCTTTTTATACGGATTGTTCTATTAAACGCATGGAGGATTCCGTTCGACCCTTCATCGGACGACCACAGTTCGTCCGACGAATAAAGAGGTGAGTACTCGTAGCACGAACTTGCCTTCACACAAGCTGCCGCTTAGTCGTGGTACGAGATTGTTTTACGATCAAGGCCATCGGCCTTGGATTATTGTAGAACTCAAAGTTTAAAGGCACAAAACCAATCGCCGGAACTGCATTGTTGATTGAAAAACCAAATGTTCCATCTGGCGGAATGCAGGGGATTTTTTCAGGAGTAAATAACGCCTGGTGTTTTTCGGTCCAGGGAGTGTTTTCCCTTTGTCCATGGGACTCCTTCGGAGAATAACAAAGTAGTTGGACCGTTTCTCTTTCTGTGCACGTAAACCCCGGGATGTCCCAAAGTGACAACCACTCCGTGGTTATTATCCCTTATCGCGCGACAGGGCGAATAATCCGCCTCTCTTCCGGAAATTGGTTTAACCTGTCGAGATAGGAATTAATTACTTTATGAGGCAATCCGCTCAAATCAAGAGAGGAGGGAATCAGATAATATTGGCCCGTTGATTGATCTTTTTCCATGTAGTCTTTGACAATATCTATAAGGAGACCAAGAGAATGCTGAATCAGCTGAAGGATCTTGAGCCAACCACCTTCCTAATGCCGGATCATACATCCGTATACCATTATCATACAACACCATTTAATCAGTCCAATTGAAGCAAATTTTCAATCCCCGATTGAATTGATTTTTTATTTTTTTTTGGGCGTTTTTTTGAACGTTGAATGTTGGATGTTGCCTTGCCTTCCATGACTGTAGCAGGCAGGCGGGACTTTGGCA
>CAZTES010000377.1:0-2132 GCA_964612275.1 uncultured Rikenellaceae bacterium | reverse complement strand
ACTCCGTAATGGCATTAACAAAGACAATGAATCGTTCATTCTTATCCGATTTCAGCAGGTCGTAGGTAATAACAATCTTCCCCTCTTGCAAACCAAAGTCGATGTTGTCGATCTGTGCCTTGCTGAGCACCTGTCCGCTACCCCGGGCACCAGTAACCAAAAGGAAACATGCTGTAAAAAACAAAATCTTGAGCGGTCTGGTTCTCATCGTATTCAGAATTATTTAATAATCCCCAGGCTATCCAGCTCCTGGTAACTCACCGTTGGGGGAATGCTATTCATCCGTATTTTATCGGCTACAAGCTCTGCTACTTTTTTTGCATCAGCTTCGTTGTTAAACGGCTTATTGCCCTGAATTACAGGTATATAGGGTTGGTGGATAAATTGCTTCCCATCAACAAATACATCATAACCCCATCCCGATTCTACCTGAAAAACAGTCGTCATAATGGTTTTTTCCGGGCTGGTATCGTTATCATTATTTCCCTCTCTTTTAATCTCATTTGCAGACCTGTTTCCTTGTATGATCATAATAAAGGTGACGGCTGCAAGCAGGATAATGGTTGATAATCCTACGATATATCTTCTCGAGTTATTCAATCCTGTTTTTCCTTTATGTTTTTTATTCAAAAACCGGGGGTGTATATTCCCAGAAATCATTGACGACAACCATATTCCCCCCGCCGGAATCGTATATTCCCGTTCCGACATAAGCACGTCCGTTCAATGCAAACCCTGCAGCATTGAACCGGGGAGTGGCACTAAAAGCGGGAGATTGAGACCAGGAATTCAAAGCCGGATTATAGATAAAGAACCGGTCCTGGCTGAAAACAAATCCCCTGTTATCGATGGTATAGCCAACAAAACGGGTTGCAGCCGGTGCTTCTGCTCTTTGAGTCCACGACCCGATCGGGTTTCCCCGGGTATCGTAACCCCCTGAATCATCCGAGGGGTCAAACCGCCAGAAATCGATGTAATAGGTATGGTTTTCAGATTCATCCACGCTAAATCCCATTCCGGCAAAGCCATGGTCCCCGATACTGAAGCTTGCAGCATGTTCCCTGCCGATGGCAGGGAAATCCGACTTCCGTGTCCAGACATCGTCTTGCGGGTCGTATTCCCACACATCAACCGGATAGTTCCTGTCCGGATCCAGGACCACCCCGCCTCCAAAATAGAGATTTCCCAGCAGGTGGAAGCAAAAGCCCATGTATCGGGCAACGCCGGGAAAATCTTCCTTCTGTATCCAGGTATTGCCGTCAAAATCATATGCCCAGGTCTCCTGTGTTCCCTCCAGTCCCAGAATAGCCCAGCTGGTGGTGGCCGTATGGAAGTTGGTCACTGATGTTCCACTGGGAAAATCGGCTTTCTGGGTCCACGTATCCAACTCCTGGTTGTACTCCCAGAAATCAAAAAGCAGCTCTGCAGTATTGTTGCCCATGCCCATGTATCCTATCCCGTTCACAGTAAAAGCAACGGAATTTTCCCTTGCCGGGCCTCCAAAACTTGATTTCATGGTCCATACATCCTGGATGGTAAAAGTAATGGGATCGCTGTACCGGTAATTTGTTCCATCCGGGGTGGCATATGCCCGTACATAATATTTTACCCTGGGCTCGATACCACTGATTACCTGGACAAACTCACCGGGTTCAGGCCGATCTGTTGATACTACTTGGTCTGCACCCGTGATGGTTGGGGTGTTATTGGTTGAGGAAAAAACGAAACCATAATCCTCAATGCCTTCCCCTTCATCAACGATCTCACCGGTGACCCTGACCACAGTGGAAGAGAGGATCTCAACACGTTTTGTGGAAAGTGCGATCTCACGTACTATATCCAGTTTCTCACAGGAGGAAAATAGCAATCCCACACCAAGGAGAAAAAGAATAGATTTCTGACAGCCTGTATCCTTTTTCATGATCTGCTTCTTTGATTGTTGGATATCCCGGCTTACCAAATCATGAATAACCGGGATTTCACTATAAATGTAATAAATATTCGAAAACAAGTAAAATACAACAGGTTATAAACACGATAACTTCGTACAATTTTCATGCCTCAATCCCATCAAAATGTTAATTTTGTAGTTTAACTTTTAACAACGCATTGGCATGAGAAAAACAGTAGGG
>CAZTES010000376.1:0-2132 GCA_964612275.1 uncultured Rikenellaceae bacterium | reverse complement strand
TCCACCGGCATTTCAGATGAGTATCCCATTCCTCCGAAGATCTGAACTGCTTCATCGACAATATAATCGAGTGCTTCCGATCCAAAGACTTTCAGGATCGCTGCTTCGATTGCCAGCTGGTTGAATGCGATAATCATGGCTTTATCTTTGGCGCCCTCATCGAGGTTCATTTCAACTGCCTGATCGACATTACGGCTCGCCCTGTAAACAGCAGACTCTGTCACAAAGGTTTTTATCACCTGTTCTGCCAGCTTAGATTTTATCGCTCCGAATTCCGAGATTAACATTCCGAACTGTTTTCTTTCGTTAGCGTACTGAACTGATTGATTAATGGTTAATTTTGCTGCACCCAGTACATTTCCTCCCAGTTTAATCCGTCCCATATGCAAAATATTCAGGGCTATCCGGAATCCCTCTCCCCTTGATCCCAGCATGTTTTCCACAGGAACCATACAATCGTTAAAGAAGAATTGTCGGGTTGATGAGCCTTTTATTCCCATTTTCTTTTCTTCCGGGTTAAAAATGATTCCCGGATAATCCCTCTCCACAATAAAAGCACTCAGTACCCTGTCATTATCGATCTTGGCAAATACGGTAAACACATCGGCAAATCCGGCGTTAGTGATCCACATTTTCTGGCCATTCAGGATATAATGCTTCCCATCATCGGAAAGCACTGCTTTTGTTTTCCCTGCATTTGCATCGGAACCGGCTCCGGGTTCTGTAAGGCAATATGCTCCCACCCATTCTCCGGTTGCCAGTTTTGGCAGGTATTTCTTTTTTTGTTCATCATTGCCATAATAGAGGATCGGCAGTGATCCAATACCAGTATGGCAGGAAAAGGCAACCGCGAAAGAGTAGGCTGATCCCATGATCTCACAGGAAAGCATTGATGTGACAAATGATTGTCCAAATCCGTCATACTTTTCCGGCAATGATATCCCAAGCAATCCCAATTCACCGATTTTGTCAAGCAAACTCCTCATTAATCCTTCTTCTTGACTATCAATTCGATCCAGGTTAGGCATTACTTCGCTATCGAGAAAGTCCTGGCAGGTCTGTGCAATCATTATCTGTTCTTCATCAAATTCTTCCGGTATAAAGATCTCATCGGCTTCGGTTTCCTTAACCATGAATTCACCACCTTTTATTACCAATTTTTTTTCCATTGTTGAGTGTATTTTTTGAAATATTTAGGAATGTTATGTGCCGAAATAATTATCGGTAAAGATACAATTATCCGTTTTATTACAAATTCAGCGACAGGGCAACCAGTTCTGCAATATCGAGATTCCTGATTTCATCTTCCCTGTTAGCATACTTTAACCCATCGGTAAGCATTACCATGCAATAGGGGCAGGCAGTGGCAATAATATCTGCCCTGGTGTCCAGCGCTTCTTCGGTACGTTCGACAAATACTTCCCGGTCGCCTTTTTCAGCCTCTTTAAACATCTGGCCTCCTCCTGCTCCACAGCACAGGGCATTACTTTTATTCCGTGCCATCTCCACAAATTTAACAGGCATTGCTTCGATGATTTTTCTTGGAGCATTAAATTCTCCATTAGCACGACCAAGGTAACAGGGATCATGGAATGTCACCACTTTGCCTCTCAGTGCATCGGACTCAAGCGAGAGTTTCCCCACTTCTATCAAACCGTTTAAAAACCGGGTATGGTGCAGCACGTCAAATTTACCACCAAAATCAGGGTACTCATTTTTAAAGGTGTTGTATGCATGAGGATCACAGGTCAGGATTTTTTTCACCTCATAGCCTGCGAGCAACTCGATATTCATCATAGCCTGCATCTGGAACAGCATTTCATTACCGGCTCGCCTTGCCACATCACCGGTTGAAGACTCTTCTGTTCCCAGCACGGCATAATTGATACCCAGATGGGTTAAAATCTTCACGAACGCCCGTGTCACTTTTTTATAGCGGTCATCAAAGGCACCTGCACTTCCAACCCACAACAGGTATTCGGGTTTCTGTCCGCTGGCAAACCGGTCAGCCATAATGGGAACATCGATTGCAGCCCCGTTCATTTGCAGCTTATCCGCCCAAACCATGCGGTCCTCCTGAGAAAGCTGCCAGGGAGCGCCATTGTTTTCAATATTGGAAAAGATCTGGTTCA
>CAZTES010000375.1:0-2140 GCA_964612275.1 uncultured Rikenellaceae bacterium | reverse complement strand
ATTGGCCAAAACTGCAAGTATAACATTTTTAATTCCATTTTGTTTAATCCTCCGGGCGATCCCTAATTTCTATTATTCGTTGTATATCTACAAAATCTGCTCTATATTTGATACATGATTATCCGTATTACCGGATGATCGGTGCCTGTTTATTAAACGCGGGAATAGTGAAAAAAAACGTACCCATAACTGCCATAAAAGAATTTCTAAGCTACGAAGGCTCCAGTGGAGTTTTACTGCTGATTGGGATGGCACTGGCCATGGTAGCTGAAAATACAGCTGCAAGAAGTCTATACGATGCTCTCCTTGGTATTCCTGTTGAAATAAAAATTGGCAACTTTGAAATTGCAAAGCCTTTGTTACTCTGGATTAACGATGGATTAATGGCCATCTTCTTTTTCCTGGTTGGTCTGGAGGTTAAGCGTGAATTGCTGGCTGGTGAGTTATCTGAACCTGTGCGTGTTGTTTTACCGGTCATTGCAGCAGTTGGGGGTATGGTTGTTCCGGCTGCAATATATACCAGCATTAATTTTGGTGATTCGGTGGCAATGAAAGGGTGGGCAATTCCGTCAGCTACGGATATTGCATTTGCACTTGGGGTACTTGCCTTTCTCGGTAATCGAGTACCAAATACACTGAAACTCTTTTTACTGACCCTGGCTATCGTGGATGATCTGGGTGCCATTGTGATCATTGCCGTTTTTTATACCTCCGACCTGTCCCTTTTATCGCTGATTGTTGCCGGTGTTACGATACTGCTGTTGTTCGTTTTGAACCGGAAGGGCGTTTTAAATCTTGCTCCCTATTTGTTGCTTGGTGTGATTTTGTGGGCAGCCGTTCTTAAATCGGGAGTGCATGCAACGCTGGCCGGGGTGGTAACTGCAATTTTCATTCCGTTTAAAAAACAGCCGGGAGAGGACAAAACCCAGTTGGAGATCCTGGAGCATGATTTGCATCCGGCAGTGGCTTTTGGTATCCTTCCGTTATTTGCCTTCGCAAATACAGGAATATCCTTCCAGGGGCTTGGTTTCAGTGCTTTGTTCCATTCCGTACCGTTAGGCATTGCCGCAGGACTCTTTTTCGGCAACCAAATCGGTGTGTTTGGTTTTACCTGGCTGGCTGTAAAAACGGGTATTGCCAAATTGCCGAAAGGTGCCGGCTGGCTGCAACTGTATGGTGTGGCATTACTCTGTGGCATTGGCTTTACGATGAGTTTGTTTATCAGCTCACTGGCATTCGAACAGGGCGGGCCTGATTTTGCTGTGGATGACCGGCTGGGAATCATGGCAGGATCACTTTTGTCAGGAATTGCAGGCTATATCCTGTTGCGTTTTACTTCAACCAAAAGGGAAGAAACCGAAAGTTAAGAGACCAGATTTATGGAATTCAGGGATCAAATGGGGTATAAAATAACATTGAGAAAATATCCTCAACGGATCATTTCCCTGGTACCCTCGATAACAGAGCTGCTATTTCATCTGGGATTAGACGGGGAGATTGCCGGTGTAACCGATTATTGCATCTTACCGGAACAGAAAGTAGCTTTAAAAATCAAAATTGGTGGTCCCAAAGAGTTCCGGTTTCAGGTAATTGATGATCTGAAACCGGACCTGATCATTGGGAATAAGGAGGAGAATTACCGGGAAGGGATCCGGCGGCTTCAGGAAAATTACCCGGTCTGGATGAGTGATATTTTTACGGTTGAAGATGCCTTGAAGATGATTGGCAGTGTCGGCAGGCTGGTAAACCGGGAACAGCATGCTGAACAACTGGTTGATGAAATACAAACGGGTTTCGGGGACCTGAACTTTACCCCTCAATGGAAAGTGGCTTACCTGATCTGGAAAAACCCATGGATGGCAGCCGGTGGAAATACATTTATCCATGAGATGATTCACCTCTGTGGGCTTGTCAACCTTTTTGAAAAGAAAAGCAGGTATCCACGTGTATCACAGCAAGAATTGGAACAAGCAGAGGTAATACTGCTCTCCTCAGAACCCTATCCCTTTACATCAGAGGATGTTGAGTTGTTCAGAAAAAGATATCCAGAACAGGTAATATGCCATATCGATGGAACAATATTCTCCTGGTATGGAAGCCGGATGAAATACGCTCCGGCTTATTTTCGTCGACTGCGGGA
>CAZTES010000374.1:0-2158 GCA_964612275.1 uncultured Rikenellaceae bacterium | reverse complement strand
TTTCGAGCATCCTCGAAATGGTGATTGAATTGAAAATTCAAACCATTTCGGGAGGCCCGGCGCGCAGAAAAATGGCCTGCCCTGTGAAATTAAAGTTTTCTATAACACTTTGTTCGAAGCTAAATCATTATTTCACGGGGCCTGCCCTGTGAAATAAGGTTAACCATTTATGTTTAGTTAGACATAAAAATCTATTTCACAGGGCAAATGGGTGAGAAAAATGAAATTTTTTGTTTCGATGTGAAATTAAGCCTGGAATACTGCGGTCCAGGGAACGTTTTCCCGGCTAAGAGCACCGCAGTTGGACCGGTTTTTACAGGGGGTGGTAATCATATTCTACCAACATTCAACTCCTACGGAGTTATTTTTAAATCATTGAAATATCTTTCGTCCTTCCCCTTGCTCCATGTTCCTCGCTCCATGCCCTGGACTCGTAACCCGTATCCCGTATCCCGTAACTGTTCACTCTCGTCACTCCTGCCTGCCCTCCTTCCTGCCTGCCGTCAGGCAAGCGGCGAGTAAACCCTGCCAGTCCGGCAGGCTGGCGGCAGGCACGGCGTTACTCGTTACTTTTTTACAATCAACGTCACATTCCCCTGCTCCATAAACTCCTTTCCGTTCCGGAAACGGCCCTGGACCTTCCAGACATAAACATCCTGCTTTGCCAGGGCTCCTTTGAAATATCCGTCCCAGCCAATATTCACATCGTTGCTTTCAAAGATCAATGACCCGGTGCGGTTGTAAACCCTTAGCCGGTATTCGACCACACCCCGGCATACCGGGTGGAACACCTCATTGGCGGTCGGACCATCGGTGTAATACCCGTTGCTGGGACCGTTCGGGTTGGGTGCAAAGGCAGTCGGAAACTCTATCCGGCAGCCGGAACTTGCAAAAGCATCCTCAACGATCATCGAATCATGACACCCGGCTTCGTTCCATACATCCAGCCGCACATCATAATCTCCCTCCTCCATGTAGTAATGGACCGGCTCCTTTTCTGCTGAAACCGACAGGTCCCCGAAATCCCACTGATAGCGAACTGCGTTTTTCGAACGGTTGATAAATGTCACCTGCTCCTCCGGTATCGTCACATCTTCCGGAGTAATCACAAAACTGGCTTCCGGCGGTTCATAAACCCGGATGGTCTCCCCGAATATTTTTACCTCCCCTCCTGCTCCGACGGCTTGAAGCGATACTCCATATTCTCCCGGCTCACCGTATGTATGGATCGGATTCTCCTCCCTCGATATTGCGCCATCCCCGAAGTGCCATTCGTACGAATCAGCATATTGAGAGCGGTTGGTGAACTGAACGGTAAGGGTGCTGCAACCTTGAGTAGCGGAGGCTGAATATTCGGCGATGGGTGGTTTGAGTGATAGCTTTGGGGTGGATTCCTTCTGTTTCAGGATTGTTTCAGATGGTTCCAAAATAGTTTCAACTGGTTCCAGGTTGTCTTCCTTCGAAACTTTAACTTCTTTGGTTCTTGCCGATTCAGTTTCTGCAGCTATTTTTTCTTCCGGGATAGATTCGGGAGTTTGGGCAGCTTTCTCTTCTGCTGTTATCTCGGGTTGGGCCTGATCTGTTTCAGGTGGTTTCAGAGTGGTTTCAACTTGTTTCAAGTTGCTTTGCGGTAAATTCTCTGGGATATCACGATCTGAAAGGCCTGTAAGAAGCGCAATCCCTGTGGCTACGATACCAACAGCAGCAGATAGATAATATATGTTGAAGGAAGAATAGTCGAAAGACAAGAATTCCCTTAGAAAAAGTTTCCCCGCCAGCTTACTCCACACGCCGGGGGAGGGCTGTACGGAAAAGTCGGAAAACTTGTTCCGGAATAATTCTTCAATATGTCCCTTATTATCTACCATCAACTTTCAACATTCAACCCCGCTTTCAGCGGGATAAATTCGACTTTATAATTTCAGTTCACTTATCAGCTCCTGATATTATAGTCTCATTTACATTCGATATTCCCTGCCTGCGGCAGGCAGGCTTGTTCGATATTCTCCGAAGGAATCTCCCGAGGGGATCCCTACGGGGCTTCGGACGATATTTTATACTGGTACTCGGTCTTTTTCATGTAATCCTTGAGTCTCTTCGTCATTTTTACCCAGTCCCGAGAATCACCCCTATGGGGAATGATTCTCGAGGATCCTCG
>CAZTES010000373.1:0-2196 GCA_964612275.1 uncultured Rikenellaceae bacterium | reverse complement strand
CATAAAATCAGCCAGGGTGGAATTTCCGGTACCGTGATCGATATACGGATGATTTTGAAAAACGCGATTGATAAATTGGCCTGTTCCCTGATCCTCTGTCATAACCATCCCTCAGGGAATCTTCAACCCAGCGATTCGGACATGAAAATTACCACCAAGTTAAAGGAGGCAGCACAAATCATGGATATTCAGGTTCTTGATCACCTGATTGTAACCGATAACAACTATTTTAGCTTTGCCGATGAAGGAATTTTATAATTAAAAACAATCCATTTTGAACATTAGAATTCTTTCGCAGGAAGAGATCGATTTTAAGAAATGGGATAAGTGCATCGACTCATCCCTTAATGGAACTGTTTTTGGCCATTCCTGGTACCTTAACCTGGTATGTGAAAACTGGGGAGCACTCGTTTTGGACGATTACGAAACCATTATGCCGCTCCCTCTTGGCAGCGTACTTAACAACCCGGCGGTCATTTCACCCTGCCTTGCACCCCAGCTTGGTGTCTTTTCACCCCGGCTGCCTGCCCCTGAAATAATCGATACTTTTCTCTCTTTACTTCGCTCCAGGTACAGGTATATAAGAATTGGATTGAATAAATACAACCTGATCAGCGACGAGACCTTCAAAATTAAGACAGCCCGCTCGTACAATATGGATCTTGTTCATTCCCATTCTAAACTTTGCCAGGCTTATTCCAGAGAGACAAAGCAAACGATTCAAACCGGACTATCCAATAAAGTGACCGTAATGAATGGCGTTCCTTTCCAGGAATTCATCCGGTTTTACCAGTCTCTTTGCAATGGATCCTCCAAAATCAATAAGGAAAACTTTTACAATACCTTACGAAGAATAATTTCATTCTCAATCCTTCACCGTTTCGGCGAGTTATATGGAGCCTATTCCGCAGAAAACAACCTCACGTCCGCCGCCTTTGTTATCAGAACTTCTCAACGGATCATCCTTCTTGTTTCTGCCATGAAACATGACCCAGCAGGAATATCCGCCTTTTCCATTCTTCTGGATCACCTGTTGAAACAATATGCAGAAAAAAAACTGACCCTAGATTTTGAAATACTCCCCTGTCCGGGAAGGTACCTGCAAATGGGTAAATCATCTTCAGATAAGATGGATTTCATGCGCTTGTTCGATACCGTTTACACGGGACTCGGCGCTAATATATTCAACTATCCCATCATTCTTTATAATCGGTTTCCCTGGTATATAAAAATGCTTGAGAAGGTTCATCATATGACATCAGTCACCACCAGCAGCATTACGGTCTGAATATCCTGATATCCGAGGTGTCTTTGCATTGAGCCAATAATTGCTCGAGGGTACTATTCAGCACGGGATGGTAAAATGAAGGAACCAGCTCACACAATGGAACTAAAACAAATTTTCGCTCCGCCATTCTGGGATGAGGGATAACCAGTGTTTCAGTGTTGATGATAAAATCATCATAA
This sequence comes from uncultured Rikenellaceae bacterium, assembly GCA_964612275.1. Taxonomy (GTDB): domain Bacteria; phylum Bacteroidota; class Bacteroidia; order Bacteroidales; family VadinHA17. Next base: position 729 of record CAZTES010000373.1, on the reverse strand, counting down.
AAGAGGAGATCTATATCAATGCTCCGTGCACAGTATCTCTTTTCATTTCTGGTTCTTCCAAGTTTCTTTTCAAGGTCAAGCAAACGGCGGAGCAAGTTTTCAGAATCAAGCGGGGTTTCTATCTCAAGAACCTGATTCAGGAATTTGGTCGGATGGTCAAATCCCCAGGGGGCGGTTTCATAGATGGACGATTGATTCACTACGGATCCAATCTCGTCATGGATGGTAGTGTGAGCCCGTTCAAGCATCGCTAACCGGTCGCCCTGATTACTCCCTGTGATTAAATAGGCCCTTGCCATGGGATATCGATTTTGGTGCAGACGATACAAAATGAAGAATAATTCGGTAATTTATAAAGATTAATCTTTTCATTTCTATAAACCCGCTATCTTTTTATAAATGGTCTAATTTTTATTTTCACCATAAGGTTATAAATTTGCATTCACCAAATAATAAATACCAACCCATGAAAAACTTCTTGAAATATACACTCGCCACCATTGTTGGTGTGATCCTGTCGTCGTTCATCCTCTTCCTTCTCTCCTTTGGTCTGTTGGGAGCAATGATCTCAGCCGGAGACAAGCCGGTGGTTGTCCAATCCAATTCTATTCTTGTTCTGCCTGTAAATCAGGATATTCCTGACCGGGGTTCAAAAAATCCCTGGGGAAATTTCGATCCCTTAACCATGTCATTTTCTCCCCAAATTGGATTGAATGAGATCCTGGATAA
>CAZTES010000372.1:0-2207 GCA_964612275.1 uncultured Rikenellaceae bacterium | reverse complement strand
ACCAGTGTAAGGTGAATAACCAGGCAATTGGAGGATCCCATTTCCCATTTCATCTGGCGGACCGCTTCAATATAGGGCAGCGACTCGATATCTCCCACGGTTCCGCCGATTTCCGTGATGACCACATCGTAGTCGTTTTTCTCTGCAACCAGTTTGATCCGCCACTTTATCTCATCGGTAATATGCGGAATAACCTGGACTGTTTTACCCAGGTACTCACCTCTTCTTTCCTTTTCGATCACCGCCTGGTAAACCGTTCCGGTAGTAACGTTATTTTCCTGTGATGTCGGAAGATTCAGGAAACGTTCATAATGGCCCAGGTCCAGATCAGTTTCTGCACCGTCTTGTGTAACATAGCATTCACCATGTTCATAGGGATTCAATGTTCCGGGGTCAACATTAATATAGGGATCCAGCTTTTGTATCCCGACAGAATATCCCCTGGCTTGCAGTAGTTTCGCCAGCGATGATGAAACAATTCCCTTGCCTAATGATGAAGTAACACCTCCGGTAACAAAAATATATTTAGTCGAAGACAATGTCAATTGTTTTAAATTATGGTCCAGGTGTAACCTGAATGAGCTGTTTAATCATGTTGTAATAATGGATCAATCGGTATCCGACTGATCGATCAATTGAATCTTCTCTTCCAGCAGCATAATGGAGTTCTTTGCCCGATTGATTTTCTCGTGCACATCGTTGATCATGGAATCGGCATTTTTTGATTTGGCAAAGAACCCGATATTGTTCTCCCACAATACGATATCATTTTCCAGCTGTTTAATCTTATTCATGAATTTTTCCCGGTCCTGTTTAATTTTCAATTCAGCTTTCGGATTTTCTCTGATATTTACCAGTTTATTCTTGTATTTCAACAGACTTTTCTGATTCTCGCCAACTTTCAAATTATCGAAAGCTTTATTAATTACATCCCTGTATTCCTGAAGGATCTCATCCTTATATTTGAACGGGACATAGCCTATTTCTGTCCATCTGCGCTGGAAATCATTCAACTGGTTAAAATTATCTTCCATATCTTCAACCGGTTTGAATTTACCAATCTCCTTGATCAGTTCCTTTTTCAGTTTCAGGTTATCTTCATACGTACTATCAATCTGGGAATAATACTCAGATTTTTTCTGAAAGAACGTATCGCAGGCTGACCGGAATCTTTTCCAAATTTTCCCGGAGTGTTTTCTGTGCACCGGTCCGATCTCCTTCCATTTTTTCTGCAATTGAATAAGGTCTTCTGTTGTTTTCTGCCATTCGGTGCTGTTTTTAAGGGATTCAGCCTGGATGCATAATTCAATTTTTTGCTGCAGGTTATTATCCTGGATCTCTCTATTTTCGACATAAAATTCCCGTTTATTTGAAAAAAAAGCATCGCAGGCTTCCCGGAAACGCTGGTATATTTTATTGTTGCTTTTTTTGGGAGCGTATCCGATTGTTCTCCAGATTTTCTGCAGTTCTATAACTTCAGTTGATTTTTTATCCCATTCTTTATGGGAAGAAATACTGTTTTTGTTTATCTCTTCAACCTGTTCACACAGGTGGGTTTTAGCTTCCAGATTTTTTTTCTGTGATGATTTCAGTTCCTCGTAGAACTCCTGGTGTTTTTTATTGATTTTGGATGTAGCTTCACGGAACCGTTCCCATAGCTCATTTTTGGACTCATGCGGTACGGGGCCGATTTCGCGCCATTGATCGTGGAGTTTCTGAAGTTTTTTAAAGGCATTCACCACGGAGGGTTCCATGATCAGTTCCTCGGCTCTTTCACAAAGCTTAATTTTCGCTTCCTGGTTTTTTTTCAGGTCCAGGTCGCGCAATTCCTTATTTATTTTAATGTAATCATAATACTTCTCAACTTTATGATGATAGGTATCCCACAGGTCTTTGCGGGTTTGTTGCGGGACGACAGCCACCTCTCTCCAGCGTGACTGAAGGTCTCTGAACTCCTGAAATGTTTTATTGATCGATTCTTTCCGGTTAATCAGGTCTTTTATCTCCTCGATGATATGGTATTTCTCCTCCAGGTTTTTCTGTTTCTGAAGTTCAAGATCCTTGTTATAGGCAGATTTGTGACTTCTGTATTTAGCCAGCAGCTCTTTTATCTGAGTTTCACGGGGATCCTCTCCCGGCATAAAATCAATAATATCACCACCCTCAGCAAGAAAAGCTTTTTTCTTTTTTTCTAATTCAATTTTATG
>CAZTES010000371.1:0-2208 GCA_964612275.1 uncultured Rikenellaceae bacterium | reverse complement strand
GATTACATTCTGATCCATATGAACACCTATGGTGGTTTGCTGGATGCTGCCGACTCCATCCGCACCAGGATCCTGAACAGCAAAATACCGGTCTTTGTTTTCATTGATAACAATGCCGCTTCTGCAGGAGCCCTGATCTCCATTGCCTGCGACAGCATATACATGAGACCCGGTTCCAGCATTGGTGCTGCAACCGTGGTAAATGCAACCGGGGAAGTTGTCCCGGACAAATATCAATCATTCATGAGGTCGACCATGCGGGCTACAGCTGAAGCACACGGCAAAGACACCCTGATCACCGGTTCTGATACCACGCTGGTCTGGCACAGAGATCCGAAAATTGCCGAGGCAATGGTCGATCCCGCTGTCTATATCGAAGGGATTATTGACACGGGTCAGGTACTCACATTCACCACCGAAGAGGCAATCCGAAACGGATATTGCGAAGGACAGGCTGAAAACATTGAACGGGTGATGACTATTGCTGGAATCTCCAATTACGAAATAAAGGAGCATGTTCCCACCACCCTTGACAAGATCATCGGGCTCCTGATTAATCCGGTAGTCCACGGGCTCTTGATCATGATCATTATCGGAGGGATCTATTTCGAGCTTCAGACACCCGGTATCGGGTTTCCCCTTGCAGCAGCCCTGGTTGCGGCAATCCTCTATTTTGCGCCTCTGTACCTGGAGGGACTTGCTGAACACTGGGAACTGGTCCTCTTCTTTGCTGGCATCGTATTGATCGGAGTGGAGATCTTTGCCATACCCGGTTTTGGTGTGGCAGGGATATCCGGAGTGCTCATGGTTGTTGCCGGATTGGTTCTCAGTATGATCGATAATATCGTTTTTAAATTCGATGTATTGGCCGGCCTGGAAGCAATTCTGAAGGCGCTGTTTATCGTGCTTACATCCAGTCTGTTCTCTTTGCTGCTCTCGCTCTGGATCAGTAAAAAACTATTTACCTCCCGGACTTTTCCTAACCTGGCACTGAGCAAAGTACAAAATACCAGTAATGGATTTGTAGGGGTGGATAGCAAAACTCAGAAAGAGATGATCGGGAAAAAAGGAACAGCCCATACCGTCTTGAGACCCTCGGGAAAAGTTAATATCGAGGGAACAATCTATGATGCAAAATCGGATCGGGGATTCATTGAGAAAGGTGAACCAATCATCGTGGTGCGGGATGAGACAGGACAGATCTATGTGGTTACGGATAAGTGAATAGTCCCGAAAATCAATCGAATTTTCTTTGGAAAATTCGATTGATTTTCGAGGATCCTCTTCCGAAGGAATGCCTTCGGCAGAATTTCTTACCAAATCATCAGATTTGGAGAAATTAGGGATGATCAGTGAGCAGTGAGCAGTTACGGGTTATGGGTTACGGAGCGAAAGGCCTGACCGATCGGAGAGAAGGGAGAAGTATCAAACACAGAGTACAGAGTTATGTCTGAAGTTTTAAAAGATCAGTTTGCAATCCGGGATTACAGGGATAGTGATTTCCCTGAAGTGGAAAAACTCTGGATTGAAACCGGCCTCGGAGATCACAAAAGAGGGGATTCCAGAGAAGTCATTACAGAGAGTATCCGCCTGGGAGGGAAACTCCTGGTGATGATCCGGAAAACATCCGGCGAAATTGTAGGCACTTCCTGGATGACCTTCGATGGCCGCCGCATTCACCTCCACCACTTTGGCATAAAACCTGACCTTCAAAACAGGGGACTCGGTCAATGGCTTACACTGGAATCACTGAAATTTGCACGGGAGATGAAAAAACAGATAAAACTGGAAGTGAACCGCGATAACCAGCATGCAATACACCTTTATCAATCATTGGGATTTGAATACCTGGGAGATTATGATGTCTACATCATCCGTGACCCGGATCAGATCGATTTATCATGATAAAGTTTGAGTCTCATTGATTATATTTCTACCTTTGATGGCTCAAAATAAAATATAATAGTACATAAAATGGCCAGAACAATCACGTTCAATGAATTAAGGAGGATCAAAGACAGTTTGCCGGACGGTAGTATGGGGATCATAGCCAGGAAACTCAATGTCAACGAAGAGACAGTCCGTAATTATTTTGGGGGTACGAATTATATTAAGGGAGAGACTGCCGGGATCCATTTAGAACAGGGTCCCGATGGAGGGATTGTAACACTGGACGATACAACCATACTTGAGATTGCTGAGCAGATG
>CAZTES010000370.1:0-2230 GCA_964612275.1 uncultured Rikenellaceae bacterium | reverse complement strand
ATACTCCATTTGTTTGACCAGTCACAACTGGTTATTTCCGAACAGTCGGGACTTTTTGTCCTGTTTATAAAGGATCCCATAACGTGCCGAGTTGCTTTGATGGTCATTCCGATAGCCCGGTCCCTGTCACCGCACCTGTGAAAGGATTCCGCTCCCACGGCACATGAAGCCCCCCACAACATTCCGCATTGATATCCCTGCTGCAGTATTCCGCCAGCTAACAGGTCCACAGCACGCTCCTCGTTCTCCAGCGGGTAAACGAATTCCCGGTTTAATATGTAGAATAATGTGCGGGAGCAGGTACCCAATTTCATGAATACCCTTTTGGTTTTCCGCCGAACCTTTCTTGATTTCATTTTTTTCATATGCATTCCTTTATCTGAGCAGGCAATTCTTTGCTTGCTTTTCTTAATCCAAACAGAGGTCTTATAAAACGAATCCTTCTGATGATCAAATCGTACAAAGTAAAACATCCTGCGCTTGTAAACAATATAATCAGGATGAATTTTAATGCTGTGGGAATATCGAGTGGTAATATCAGGAACGAACCCAGGTATAGGAAAATCATGTGTATGATATAGATCGGATAGGCTCCCTGGCTTAAATAACGTAAAGTTTTACTTGGGTGATTCAGGTATTTATAAGACAAACCAAAAACAGCAAAGATCCAGGCGTTGGATTCGATAGCCATAAGATAATTGGGTGCGTTCAGTTCAAAAACAATGAAACGAACTGAAAAAAGTATCACGGCGACAGATAATAACAGCCCCCTCCATTTCAGTATGGTTTGCCAGAATGTATTTCCACTATGAATACATGTAAATCCGAAAAAGAATGCCAGCAATCCTAAAAGAAATCCGTGCAATGTTATCGCATACATTTCATATGTTTCGGGTTTAATGATTACCGCTTCTAAAATAAATGATCCAACGATCAGTACCAATCCCAGTGGATTCCCATACACCTTGTTTAACCATCTGCTGACCCTGCCATTTTCATGTTTTCTCAGGTAGAAGAAAAGAGGAGATAACAGAAGCACATAGATAAATATATTGGCAAGAAACCATAAATGACCTGGACTGGGAGTATATGCCATTTCCTGGTTATAGTATTTTTGCCATATGAGGAGGTGTATGGGAACGATGAAGAAAATTCCAAACAGAAAGGGCAAAAAAATTCTTTTGGTTCTTTCCATCAATAATTGTTTCCAATTCCTTTTTCTTATGGCAAAACCGACTCCCATTCCGGAGACAAAAAATAACAAGGGTATTCTCCATACATTCAGCAAAGACATGGGTATCCATAACGATTCCAACGGCTTTTCATTTTGTAGAAATCCGATAAAAACTCCCCAGGGCTGAAAAACAATTCCGATGTGATAAATTAATAGTAACCCGATGGCTATTACCCTCAGCCAATCGATGTCGTATCTTCTGGTTGTTGTTGACATTTTCTTCTGATTATGTTTTTACCAGAATACTGACTATCGTAACATCTCTGCAATAACAGGACGGGTCATTTCAATGTATTCAGAATCCAGTTTCAATCCAAGTGGACCAAGGTCTTTACTGATTTGATCATAAATACCTTTGACACTTTCAAAAGGGCCTGTCACGGTTTCCAGTGCAGTATGCCCGAAATTGTTCTTTACATCCTTGTCAGCACCATTGCTCATTAACATTTCAACAATCTCCGTGCGGCATAAAAAAGCAGCAGTGTGCAGAGGTGTTGATCCCTCATTGTTCTGAATATTCACATCAGCCCCGGCCTCAATTAAGGCTCTGGCCACTTCAGTTTTACCAAAAGTTGCTGTAATAGTCAGAGGAGTAGATCCATACTCATCTTTTTCATCCAGATCTGACCCCGCGGCTATGTGTTTTTGAATAGCTTTAAGATCACCCATGAATGTTGCCGTATGAATATCCATAGCCGGTGGTTTTATCTGTGTTTTTGAGGCTGAGGGCTGCTCCTTCTCATTTGTTGAGTTCCCGTCCTCGCTGCTACAGGCAGCAAAGGCTAACAGTGTTGCAACCAGCATTACTGCCGATACACTTTTAATTGAAATGATCTTCTGAGTTTTCATAACGAATCTGTTTTAAATTTGACATTTTTTTCATGGTGTAAAGATCCGGCAAGCCATGATGCATGACTAATCATCCATGAGGCTAATCATATCAAGTTTGGTGAAGCAGTTGTAATTATGATGAATGGATATAAATTATGACGCAAA
>CAZTES010000369.1:0-2236 GCA_964612275.1 uncultured Rikenellaceae bacterium | reverse complement strand
AGTTACGACAGGTTTATAAAAAACGAATCCGATCTCTACAGGATCATTTTATCAAATTACCATAATCATGAGTTACAGGACACCAGGGCTTTAACTCCCCGCCCCATGGGTCCGGCACTAAAGGCAAAATTCCCTGAAGTGGAAGAGTTTGCCCGGTTGGCCGAGGAAGACGAGGTGATCATCGTATACGAGGAGAAGCGGTTTCTGGAGGAACGGGTTTACTATGCCGATTCTTCCTTCTTTTCACTCTTTACCTTTCCTCTCACATCGGGTGATCCGCTCATGGTTTTAGCTCAGCCAAACAGTGCCGTTATATCAGAATCAATGGCAATAAAGTACTTTGATACGGAAGATCCGGTGGGCAAGACCCTTGTAATCCATGACGGGGAAGGGGGCATTGAATACAGGGTAACCGGCATATTTGATGATATTCCTGAAAACTCTCATATCATTTTTGACTTTCTTCTTTCAATTCACGGTATTGTCGGAGATGATAACATTGATCAGGGATGGGGTTGGACGGGTTTTTATACCTACCTGCTGCTTTCCCCCAATGCAGATCCCGATGCACTGATCAGTAAGCTTCCGGAAATTATTGAGACTTATTATGGCGAATTCCTGGAGGAATACAATATGGAGCATGAATATGACTTACAGAAACTCGAAGACATATACCTTCATTCCGATCACCTTATTATGGAACCGGAAGTGCGGGGCAATAATAGAATCATTCATTATATGATTATCATTGCCTTGTTTGTTCTCCTTCTTGCATGGTTTAATTATGTAAACCTGACCACTGCCAGAGCATTGGAAAGAGCGAAGGAGGTTGGAGTCAGGAAAATATTCGGAGGAAAACGGATCCAGTTATTCAGCCAGTTTCTGCTCGAGTCATTTATCATTAACCTGATTGGACTGGCACTGGCGGTTACAATTGTCCAGTTTTTTCATGTCTATTTCGAACACCTGGTAGGAAAACCAATCAATTATTCTTTTTTCTCTTATTCGATCCTCGGGTGGATAATAATTGTTCTGTTTTTTGCAGGTGCAATACTTTCCGGCCTCTATCCGGCATTTGTGCTATCCGTGTTCAAACCCATCAGTATTCTGAAAGGTGCTTTCAAGGGATCGGCGGGTGGAATAAATATCAGAAAAGGGCTGATCGTCTTGCAATTTGCGATATCCTTCCTGCTGATCAGCAGCTCCTTAATCATATACAGGCAGATGCATTACATGATAAATTACGATCTCGGATTCACCACCGACAATATATTGATGATTCAAAAGGCTGAAGTTGAATTGTCGGAGGACTTTGATGAGATTGAAGATTTGTTCTTTGATGAGATCGTTAAGCATCCCAACATTGAGAGTGCAACGCTTTCTTTTGAACCCGGGCATGATTTCTGGTTCACCTTCCCCATAAGAAGGAAAGACCAGCCACCTGCATCGACAAAAATGATCAAAGGTTGCAGAATCGATTACGATTATCTCAATACCTATCAAATACCCCTTTTATACGGAAGGAATTACGACAGGGACAATCAAAATGATTGGAGAGAAAATATCCTGGTAAACGAAAAAGCAACTGAATTCCTTGGATTTGATAATCCTTCCGATGCACTAAACCAATTCGTGACAAATGGACAGGCTGAAGTTAAAATCATTGGAATCATTAAAAACTTTCACCAGTTGAAATTGAGGTATGATTTGCAGCCGATCATTTATATTCTGGGCACTCCCCCTGGTTATTATGCGGTAAGATTAAACAGCAATATAAATCACCAGGAGACCATCGACTTCATCAAGGAGAAGTTCGATGAATTCCTGCCCGGTAATCCATTCCTCTATACCTACCTGGAGGATTATTTCAACAGGCAATACCATATTGAACAGATCTTTGAGAAAATTGTCGGAACGTTCACTTTGCTGGCTATCATCATTGCCTGCCTCGGATTGTTTGGCTTATCCTCGCTGGAGTTGATCCAACGCATAAAAGAGGTTGGTATCCGCAAAGCTCTCGGTGCCCGGGTAATTGATATTTTTAAGCTGTTCACGGGGAACATTCTTTTCCTTATCTCAGTGTCAGTGATTGCATCTATACCCGTAACAATTCTTATTATGAATAGCTGGTTGAGGAATTTTCAATTTCACATCGATATCAAATGGTTCTATTTCATACCACCGGTTTTGATCATACTGATCATTTCCCTGTTCACGGTGAGTTTCCGGATTGTGA
>CAZTES010000368.1:0-2239 GCA_964612275.1 uncultured Rikenellaceae bacterium | reverse complement strand
CGGATTCCCAGAGGAAATTATCCTGCCAGTGCCAGTTTACATGAAATCCGAAAAGTCCCAAAACTTTTCGGTTTCCAAACGAGAAATTGGCTCTGTATTTTGGTGTATTGAAACGGGATTGAAACCCGGGGGATCTGTCGCCCAGAGACTCCAGCTGATTGCTTGATACATTTGCCTTGATGGCGAATCCACCTGGGATTCTCAGGTCCGTTGCAATGGACCAGCCATATGCTGAGATGGGATCATCGGTACTGACGATGGTTTTAAACCGCTGCTCCTCCGGGGTATCGGGATTTTGTGCCAGTAGCTGGGTAGCCTGAAATCCGTTATAGGTATTCTGATAAACTGAGGCGTCCAGCAATAATATTTTGCTCAGGAAGAGTCCCTTGTACCCCAGTTCAATGGCGGTAACCTTTTCCGGTCCGAATTCAGGAATATCATAGGGGCCGTTTTCTGTAACGGGATGATCGGTAATCGGATTTGATCCGGAAAGCGGATACACCGGGTTGTCATTGAATCCATATTTTTTGTGCACTTCCGGCAAACCACCGATGACGGTAAACATTCCGGTATTCAGATCGACCCACTGGTCTGCGATGGCAGGAAAGCGGAATGCCGTCTGGTATGATCCCCGGATATTGTGGGTTTTTTCTTCTCCCAGTGAAAAGACACAAGAGAAGCGGGGTGTGAATTTTCCATTGAAATATTCGTTTTTATCGTACCGGGCGGAAGCCGCCAGTTTTACCCTGTCATTAACCAGTTTCCTGGTAAACTGTGTGAAAGCACCGAACTGGTTGATGGTGATGGGATCTCCCGGTTCATCAAGGAAAATGGTACCGTCGCTGTCTATGGAATAGATTCTGTGGCTTACCCCGAGGATGATCTCCACCAGTTCAATGTATTCACGAAAGTCATAGAGTCCTTCGACGTGCCATATTTTACTATGATCGATCACCAGGGCACCCCCTTCATTTGCCGGGACAGTAACGATCTGGTTAAAGTAATCGTTGAATTCCGGGGTTCCGGGCAGAGGGCGTGCCGGTTCACCCGGGGTGAACACGTTTCCGTATTCGTCCCGGTTATCTGCAAGCAATCTTCCGAAGTCATGCGCCGCTTCCTCACCCTGCTCTAACAAAACCATCTGTGCAAAACCACCAATATAGTCTTCGTACCAGTCTTCACTCGGTTTCCAAAGTTCATTCAGCAGCAACCCGGCTGTTCCGGCATCAAAGGTATTCCCCGATTTATCAACGACACCGTAGGTCCTGATATAGAACTGGGGGCCCCTGAATTCAAGCTTGCCGGAATAGATACTGAAACCCCGAAGCGAAAACCGGTTGATGGCTGTGTATACAGCTGTTCCCTGTCCATAGCCTGCTTGAGCGATGGCTTCCAGTCTGTCATTTATACGGTAATGCAGCGCAGCATTCAGCCGAAGGTTTTCGGTATTGTAATCGACAAACTCTTTCTCTTCGTAACCGGTGCGGGTAATTACCTGGTCGGGGAAAAGAGAATCAACACGATTAAATAAGTCAATGTATTCGGGTGAGCCCGGTATAATTCCCTGATCTGCTGCAATACCTTCCGCAACACTGGGAGCTACATCCTTCAGGTTCACGGGAACAACAATGTCATCGCCATACACGTTCACCCCATCGTACCCGGGATTGGATTCTCGTGTGAGACGCGAATCACTCAAATCGGTCCGGTCACGGTAATCGCCTGCATACCAATCTTTTGCCCTGAGGTAGCTAACATTGATCTTGAAAGCAAATTTATCCCTGAATGATTTTGCATACCGCAGGTTAATGTCTTCCATGAGGGATGGAGATTTCCTGGCTTGCGAATTCACGTTCATCACCCCGGTCTGGCTTGAGAAACTGATGCCGGGGTAATCAAACGGATCCTTGGTTGTCATTAGCAATGTCCCGTTCATTCCACCGGGCCCATAGAGGGCGGAGGATGCACCAACCAGTAGCTCGACCGCATGTATATCCAGTGGGGATGCCCCGAAAATATTGCCTGCCGCGAAGCTGAGTCCGGGAGGTGTGTTATCCACTCCGTCGACCAATTGATTGAGCCTGTAGTTGGCATCTCCGTTAAAGCCACGGGTATTCAGCGTCCGAAAGGTCAGGCTGTGGGCTACCATGCCCACATTATTGATCGCATGCAGTCCATTGAAAAAATTTGCCGAGGAGGTGTTCTGCAATTCCAGCATATCGAGGTGTTCAATGCTGAC
>CAZTES010000367.1:0-2244 GCA_964612275.1 uncultured Rikenellaceae bacterium | reverse complement strand
GCCATAAAAGCAGCCATCCCAAGAAGTCCGAGCATAGAGATAAAGATTGCAAGTGCCGTCATAATAAATAATATTTTCCTTATTTTTTTATCCGAATCATACATTGATTCCAGAGCTTGATCAAGGAAATGATACTTCATTTCCAAATCCGGTGAAAATTGATCCCAGACCTTTTCAATGGCTTTGAGCCCGGCATCCGTTTCACTCTGGCGTAACCTCACCATCATAAGGGAACTTCCATCGGGAACAAGGAGTGTATATTGGGGTTCAATGATCGTGTGCAATGAACGATAATGGTAGTCTTTGACAAGACCAATGATCGTATACCGCTCATCCCGGTCGGAATAGGTAAGGAACTTCCCAACAGGATCTTCCATATTCATTGCCCTGGCAGCTGCCTCATTAACAATAACTGCTAATGAATCGTAAAGAAAATCCCTGCTGAAAGTACGACCTTTCAACACTTCGATTCCCATGGTAGAAAAATAATCATACCCCACCGGCAGATTCCTGATGAGGGTTTCCTTTCCCGGATCCTGTCCCTCCCAGTGCCATAGGCTGTTTGAAAAAGTATATCCATAAGTGGGTATATTAGCAGTCTGGGTAACTGCAAGTATTGAAGGATTTTTCAACAATTCCTGTCGAACTGTTTCATACCGTTCGCTAATCTGATCGCTATGTCCGAAATAGAACCAGACCAGGTTTTCCTTATCATAACCAAGGTTCTTCTTCCTCATATAATTTATCTGCTGATACAGGATCAGTGTTCCTGAGATCAGGATAACGGACAGGGTAAACTGGAAGATCACCAGGGAGGTCCGGAAAATGGCATGTCCCTTTCCGTGTTTACTGGCACCTTTGAGGATCAGGGCAGGTTTCAGGGAGGAGAGATACAGGGAAGGATAACTACCGGATAAAATACCCGTAACCAGCACCATAATGATCAGGGCAATGTACAACCAGGGTTCAGCGTATGGGATTTTCATCTCCACACCGGTAAAGCTGTTGAAAGAAGGCCTGACCAGTTCTACCAGTGCCATCGCGATAAGAACCGACAAGAATGTCAGTTCGGTCGATTCAATGAAGAACTGCCGGATAATATTCCGCCGTTGGGCTCCGGCAACTTTTTTCAATCCGATCTCTCTTGCCCTTCTTGCCGAACGGGCTGTTGCCAGGTTCATGAAGTTGATGCATGCGATCAGAATAATAAAAACACCGATGATACAAAAAATGGTCACCATCTTTATATCCGATACCCATGCTATATCAAAATCCAGATCGGTCCGGAAGTGAATATCCGGGATAGGCTGGAGATCCAATGTGGCAAACTCCTCCAGGGTAGGTTTCGGTTTCAGGAAATCGGCTATTTTTTCTGCAACTTCTTCATAGCTAATCCCATCATAAATCTGGACATAAGTATAGAATGTACTGTTATCCCACCGGTCAACCGTTGCACCCAGCCCCCTGTCAAACTCAAAAGGGATAATGAAATCAAACTGTAGATGGCTGTTCAGCGGAGTATCCTCAATGATCGCATTCACCCTAAACTCCGTTTCTGATCTTCCACTGATGATCTTCCCCAGCGGTTCTTCATCGCCAAAGAGTTTCTTTGCAAGCCGTTCTGTTAATGCAATGCAATTGAGTTCATGAAAAACACTGTCTCCCAGATGCTTTATAACCGGGAAGGTGAAAAATTCAAAAAAGGAGGGATCGGCATAAATGCCCCGTTCCGTATACTCATCTTCTTTCCATTTCAGGGTTCTTCTCGATGGTTTAATACGGCAAAATTTCTCTATCTCCGGTACTTCATCCTTTAGTGCCGGCCCCAAAGGACCCTGGGTAATTGACCAATGCACCTCCTTATCAAAAATAATGTGCTGGATAACCCGGTAGACCCTCTTGTTCTCATGAAATTTGTCAAAACTGAATTCAAAATGTACCCATAATAGGATCAAAATCGAACAGGCCATGCCAATGGAGAGACCGGCAATGTTGATCAATGAATACCCTTTGTACTTCCAAAGGTTTCGGATAGCAATTCTAAAATTGAAACGGAACATGGTGTTTTGTGTTTACCATCATCTTCCCAAATAATGTACCAACATTCTTAATCAACAATATACCAAATAGTTAATGAGATTACCCTATTTAGTAAAATCGAAAAAATGTACTGTTTTTAAGACAATCATTGTCCGAAAATAACACATTTTTCTTATCTTTAGGATACTGAATTCCGGTAAAAAG
>CAZTES010000366.1:0-2251 GCA_964612275.1 uncultured Rikenellaceae bacterium | reverse complement strand
TGAAACCCTAACAAATGTACCTCAACACCCACTCATACTACAGCCTGCGGTACGGCACTTTATCGGTAGAGGCGCTGGTGAAAGAAGCGGTGAAACGCGGAATTGAGATCATGGCGTTGACCGACATCAACAATTCGACCGGCGTGCTGGATTTTGTTAAGTGTTGTATGAAGGAGGGCATTCAGCCGATTGCAGGGATAGAATTCAGGGAAAAAGACCAGCTGCTGTACGTGGGTCTTGCCCGAAACAATGAAGGGTTTATGGAATTGAACGAATTCCTGAGTTTTCACAACCTGTCGGGAGAGCCTTTCCCCCATTCCGCTCCTCCATTTCAGCACGCTATTGTCATTTATCCCTTTGGTTCCAGGTCATTCAAGGAGCTGAAAGAAAACGAGTACCTGGGGATCAGCCCCCGGTCGGTTGGAAAGCTGGTATCCCTGGAACGAAGTCAAAACCTGGCAAAGCTGGTGGTCCAGCAACCCGTCAGTTACATCAGTGACACGGGCTTTGTCCTGCACCAGCACCTCCGCGCCATCAGCCATAATACACTGTTCACCAAAATCAAACCGGGTGAAGAGAGCGGTGTTTCGGAAACACTCATGCCTCCGGATGAGTTGCGGAAGGCATTTGAACGGTACCCGGTGATCATCCGAAACACAGAAGAATTGATGGCAACCTGCTCATTCAGTTTTGATTTCAAAAGCTATAAGAACAGGAAGAGTTTCACCGGGAGCAGCTATGACGATAAAATGCTGCTGGAGAAGCTGGCACTCGATGGACTGGAATACCGTTATGGAAAGAAGAATACGGAAGCAAAAAAAAGGGTGTTGTATGAGCTGGAAATTATTGACCGGCTGGGTTTTTCCTCCTATTTCCTGATCACCTGGGACATTATCCGCTATTCGCTGAACCGCGGGTTTTATCACGTCGGACGGGGAAGCGGTGCCAACTCCATTGTTGCTTATTGTCTTAAGATCACCGATGTAGATCCCATTGAGCTGGATCTCTATTTCGAACGCTTCATCAATCCCAAACGTACCAGCCCGCCGGATTTTGATATCGATTATTCCTGGAAAGAGCGGGATGAAGTCCTCGATTATATTTTTAAACGGTACGGACGAAAGTACACGGCACTGCTTGGTGCGATGTCAACATTCAGGGGGAAATCGATCATCAGGGAGCTGGGCAAGGTATATGGCTTGCCAAAGGCTGAAATTGATTCCCTGATCGAAAACCCCGAATCAGCGCTGAACCAGAACGAAATTACCAACAAGATTTTTACCATCGGGCAACACTTGGCAGGCTTTCCCAATCTTCGAAGCATTCATGCCGGCGGAGTATTGATCTCTGAAAAACCAATCACCTGCTATACCGCACTGGATATGCCTCCAAAGGGCTACCCCACTACCCAGTGGGACATGTATGTGGCTGAAGAGATCGGTTTTGAAAAGCTCGATATTTTAAGCCAGCGGGGTATTGGTCACATCAAAGAGGGTGTGGAGATCATCCAGAACAACCGTGGGGTTCGTGTCGATATCCATGCTATACAGGAGTTCAAGCAGGATAAAAAAGTGATCGATCAACTGAAAAACGGCGAAACCAATGGCTGTTTTTATATTGAAAGCCCCGCAATGCGTGGCTTGCTGAAGAAGTTGAATTGTGATAACTACCGCGGGCTGGTTGCTGCCAGCTCGGTGATCCGCCCGGGTGTTGCACGTTCCGGCATGATGAGGGAGTATATCCATCGCTTTCACCATCCCAACGATTTCCAATACCTCCATCCTGTTATGGAAGAGCAACTGTCGGAAACATTTGGTGTCATGGTATACCAGGAGGATGTGCTGAAGATCTGTCACCATTTCGCAGGACTTGATCTGTCTGATGCCGATGTGCTCAGGCGGGCAATGAGCGGGAAACACCGGTCAAAAGATGAGTTCAAACGAATTGTCGATAAATTTTTTCGCAACTGCAGGGAGCGGGGGTATGCTGAAAGCATGACCCGAGAAGTCTGGCGCTGGATCGAATCGTTTGCCGGTTATTCGTTCTCAAAAGCCCATTCGGCTTCCTATGCGGTAGAAAGTTTTCAGAGCCTCTACCTGAAAGCCCATTTCCCCCTGGAATTCATGGTGGCCGTTATCAATAACTTCGGAGGATTCTACCGCCTATGGGTCTATGTGAATGAAGCAAAACGTTGTGGCGCCAACATTGAACTGCCCTGTGTGAACCGCAGTCATTACCTGACAACCATTTG
>CAZTES010000365.1:0-2255 GCA_964612275.1 uncultured Rikenellaceae bacterium | reverse complement strand
ACTCCTCTCCACTTCCCTTGGCAGGCTTGGTTTTCCTTAGCCATAGCTTCTGACCGGCCATCGGTTCTTCCCCCTCTTCCATCAAGTTCATTTCATACAGACGTGCCAGTTTGATCCCATACTTTTGGGAGATTGAATACATCGATTCCCCCTCCCCAACCGTGTGATAATCGTGTCCAAATTCCGCCTTGTTCCGTTTGGGTTGCAAAAAAAGAATTTGTCCTGGTTCCAGTAAAGCATCCCTGGCAAGCTCATTGTATTTGAAAATCTCCCAATACATCAGTTCAAACTCCTCTGCCAATTCAATGAATGTATCACCCTGTGTAACAACCAGATAATCTATCCGGTTAATCTGGGCAACGGATCGTTTATTCAGGTCAACTATAAAATTATCAATATCAGTCACCTCACTATTATAACCCTCCTGTACAGGTTCAGGTTGAATTTCAGACACAACCATCTGGTCGGCAGGATCATTTGCTTTGGCTACAATTCCCCGGTCGTACATTTGCAGGTTGTTCTCCTCAATGATCCGGATCAACAATTCCGCATATTCCCTGTTGGTCGCGTATCCAGCCTTTTTCAGTCCTTTTGCCCAGCTTTTATAATCGGTTTTTTTCAGGTCAAACAGAAACGCATACCGCTGACTTCCGGAAAGGAAATCAGAATGGTCCCTGTACGATTCCCAGGCAGATGCATACTTTCTGAAGCACTCGCTCCTTCGATCATCATCATGGTAGATACGTTGTCCCCTCCAGTCGTTGTGGCACTTTATCCCAAAATGGTTATTGGCTTTCAGCGCAAGTGTGCTTTTTCCGTTGTCCGATTCCAACAATCCCTGAGCCAGTGTTATACTTGCCGGTATACCCGTACGGTTCATTTCAGAGACAGCCAACTCGCTGAACCGGTCAATATATTGTTTTCTATCGTCAGTAACCGATCCGGGAGCAATGGATGCATACCTGGTTGTCTTGCAGGAAACGATAAAAAGCACAAGCATCAGGAGAAAAGGAATATGTCTCATGGGTTGCGTTTGCGTAAAAATATAAAAATATAATTGTAAATTTGAACAAAAAATTTGGATAATGACCCGGGAGATAAAGACAATCATTCACGAATTTGGATCCATTTCCGAGCTTGACCAGGAAGAGAAGGATCTGGCATTCAGGGCTGAAAAGGCGGCAGAAAAGGCATATGCGCCCTATTCACATTTTAAAGTTGGAGCAAGTGTTCTGCTTGATAATGGTGAGATCGTGGATGGCAGTAACCAGGAGAATGCAGCTTATCCCTCCGGTATTTGTGCAGAAAGGGTAGCGATATCTTACGCCTCTGCAACTTTCCCGGATATTCCGATACGAATGTTAGCCATTGCCGCTTTAAATAATGAAGAGCTAACCCGGGACCCTGTATCCCCATGTGGTTTTTGCCGGCAGGTTATGATAGAAACCGAGCTTAAACAGAATAGTCCATTGCGGATCATTCTCGTTGGCAAAGGAAAAGTACAGGTGATTGATAGTGCCAGGCAGCTGCTTCCTCTCTACTTCGACGGTTCAATTTTTTCAAGCGGTTAGTGTTTCCCCATCATCTCTTCCAGGCAAAGTGACCAGAGTTTTTCCCTGGGAGGGGAAGCAGTCAGTATTAATTCTTTCTGACTGACAGGATGGGTAAAACCGATTTCCCTGGCATGCAGGCTTATTCCGGCATCCGGATTTGATCGTGGAAATCCATATTTGAGATCACCCTTCACAGGGCAGTTTATTTTTGCCAGCTGGCAGCGGATCTGATGATGACGACCGGTAAACAGATCGATTTCAAGCAGGTGGTAATTCTTTAAGGACAGGAGCATGCGGTAGGCAAGTCTGCCCAACTTTGACCCGGGGACCTGCTGGTCATGGGCATACGACTTGTTTTGCCTGGTATTCCGGGTCAGGTAATGATTCAATTCCCCTGAGGAAGGAACGGGTTTGTCCTTCACGATCGCCCAATAAATTTTCCTGATATTCTGATCTCTGAAAAGCCTGTTAAGCCGGCTGAGAGCCTTACTGGTCTTAGCAAACACCACTACCCCCGATACGGGCCGGTCAAGCCGGTGAACAACCCCAAGAAATACATTGCCCGGCTTATTGTATTTCTCCTTCAGGTATTCCTTTATGGATATATCCAGGGATTTATCACCCGTTTCATCCCCCTGCACCAGTTCAGAAGACGATTTATTTACGGCAATCAAATGATTGTCCTCATAAAGTATCTCCATA
>CAZTES010000364.1:0-2258 GCA_964612275.1 uncultured Rikenellaceae bacterium | reverse complement strand
AATTGAAAACCGAAAACCGATAAGCGAATGAGATTGAATATCGTCCGAAGGACTCCCATGGAGAACACTGATTAACGAATTTCGAAATGAAAAAAAAGTGAAAAAAGTTGCCACGAATGCCTGCCCGTCCCTTTCTGCCAGCCACAGGCTGGTAAACCGTCAGGCAGGCACGAATAATAAGAAGGAGTAAATATTATTAATTTCTAAACGATGAGATTTTTTACCAAGACTAAGGCAATTTTGATAGTTGCATTATTAATAACCGGGCTTCAGGGTTTCTCCCAGGAAGATAAGCGGTTTATCAACTATAGTAGCCGCCTGGCTAAATCTGGACATGTTACCAGTAGTGTATACCAGGATTCAAGGGGATTTCTCTGGTTGGACGTTTTGAATGGGATATCGCGCTATGATGGCAGCCGCGCCCGAAACTACCTGTACGATCCTTTTGATACCACCGGATTCCAATCAACGACCTATTCTTGTATCGCAGAGGGAGACGGCAATATAATGTGGATCGGTGATAAAAATTTATTAAAGTATGATATTGAATATGAAATATTTACCTGTTTTCAGGATACAAACATTCTGAAACAGGGTAAAATCAACTGCATGATCAAAGACATCACAGATCATCTGTTGCTGGGTACATCCAAGGGTTTGTTGAGGTTCGATGTGAAAACAGAAGAATTTGAACGATTCAACAGGAGCGATACCTCTTATTTTAAACAGTACCCCCATCCTAATATATCATCGATTGTACACGATACAACGGGCAGGTTATGGATGTGCACTAATCTTGGCTGTTATTACCTTGATCCGGATGACACTCTTTTCCATCCCCAATTTTTTCAAGATCCGGAATCTCCAGGGGAAATGGTGAGGGCAGCTTTCCAGGATATGAGCATGGATCATGAAGGGATAATTTGGATGCTGATGAATGAAGGAATTTCAAAATACGATCCCTACACCGGAACAATAAAATATATTACACCGGAGCAGGACTTCTATCGGAATGAGCAGGGGGGGGCTATTCATGCAGGCCGGGATGGAAAAATATGGTTCGGTCAGCGCCGTGGATTGATGCAATACGATCCGGCACTGGACACCATCATCCGGTATGATGAGCCTGAAGGTCCGATAGATGGAATCAACCAGGATGATAATGGAAACCTGTTACTGGCTACGCGCCACGGATTGGTAATATTTGATCCCGGGGAGCCCATGATCCGTTCCTATTCCGAGAAAATGCTTATAGGAGAGCTTGATAAAATAGAAAAAATTGAAAATTTTATAATTGATGCATGCCGGGATATGAATGGTGATTACTGGATCTCGCCAAACGGGCAGGGTTTGATCAAAATGGATCCGGCAACAGGACGGAAAAGTTATTACCCTGCTGTAATGGAACCAATGAATTACAACTCACGCAATATTTCCCGAATATATATAGACCAATCTGGCAAGGTCTGGTTTACAACTCCAAGGGCTTTAGTCCTCTACAGGGAAAAAACCGATGATTTCAAGCCGTTTCCTTTATCCTATATGGCCTTAACTACAATGTACAATGATGGATTCATCTGGATCCGCGGGGACAGGGAATTCATAAGGTTTAATACTGAAACCTTCGATACGGTCAGGTTTACCCTGAAAGAAAATATCGATTTGGGTAGCGGTTTTCTTTTTCCTAGATTCTGCGTTGATAAGAACAGCCAAATATGGTTGGATATCCCTGACGGGGGAATTATGAAATACAATCCGGAAAGCGGGCATTCCTTTTTGTATTCCCACGATCCATCCAAACCGAATGGATTGATAGACAATGGTGTCAGTGCCTTGTTCTGTGATTCAAAAAACAGGATATGGGCAGGTACAGATTGGGGTGTAAGCAGGATAATCACCTTCCCCGGTACAGACAGCATAAGTTGTAAAAATTATACGATGAAGACCGGTTTGCTCGATGATTTAATCACCAGCATTTGCGAAGACAGCCAGGGGAATATATGGTTTGGGGGGCGCGGTGGTATTTCCGTTATGAATCCTGAAAATGAAAAAATAATCCATGTCAACATGGTAGAGGATAACCAGCCACCCCCTAAATTCTTGGTCATGTCACTAAACTCCTATCCGGATGGAATTCTCGTTGGGTGTCACAACAGTGTCCATTTTATGCCGGGGGTCAAGCAAAATTCTTACCAGCCGCCGTTGGCAATAACCGGTTTAAAGATATTCGATGAATATGTGGTACCGGGTGAGGATTC
>CAZTES010000363.1:0-2266 GCA_964612275.1 uncultured Rikenellaceae bacterium | reverse complement strand
ATCCCTTAACCATGTCATTTTCTCCCCAAATTGGATTGAATGAGATCCTGGATAATATTGAGAAAGCAAAAACGGACGAAAACATCAAGGGCATCTATCTCGAAACCGGCATGTTTTCTCCGGGAATATCTACTGCCTTTGAAATACGGAATGCCCTGCTTGATTTCAAAGAATCGGGTAAATTTATTCTTTGTTACAACAACGATCTCCTGCCTCAATCTGCATATTATCTGGGGTCAGTAGCCGACAGTTTGTTTCTTAATCCTTCGGGTGTTTTTCAATTTTTCGGATTGCGTTCCGAGATCACATTTTACAAAAATGCCCTGGATAAGCTGGGAGTAGAAATGCAAATTGTCAGGCACGGAAAGTATAAGAGTGCTGTTGAACCCTACGTGAATGAAAGGATGAGCCAGGAGAGCCGGGATCAAATTCTCAGTTTTATCAATCCCATCTGGAATGAGATGTTGAACGGTATATCGGAAGAACGAGGATTAACAACCATGCAATTGAATGAACTGGCAGATAACCTGGTGATTAATTCTGCTGAAGCAGCTCTTCAGGAATCATTGGTTGACGGATTAAAATACTATGATGAAGTACTGGATATACTGAAAGAACTCTCAGGAATCGAACGAGATAAGAAGCTTCGCCTGGTCAATATGATAAACTATTCAAAAGTTCCGGAAAAGAGGGAGCATAAGGGATTAGCCAGGGATAAAATCGCCCTGATCTTTGCTTCCGGGGTCATCACCTTCGGGGAGGAATATGAAGCGGGAATTGGAGCAATAAATTTTTCCAGGGTAATCCGCAAAGCCCGGGAGGATTCATCAATAAAAGCCATTGTCCTGCGCATCAATTCCCCCGGTGGTATCTCCATCGCCGCAGACCAGATCTGGAGAGAAGTCGATCTTGCCCGTCGTGTAAAACCGGTGATTGCTTCAATGGGGAACGTTGCTGCTTCCGGGGGATATTATATAGCAGCACCTGCCGATACGATCCTGGCGAACCCTACAACCATTACCGGATCAATCGGAGCTTTCGCAACAATCCCGAATGCCCAGAAATTACTGAATGATAAACTCGGCATCACATTCGACGTGGTGAAAACAAATCAATACGCCGATTTTGGATCCCTTTACAGGCCCTTGAACAATGCTGAAAAAGAGTATCTTCAGGCAGGAATTGAAAGGACATATGATGATTTTGTCTCCCGGGTAGCTCTCGGCCGCAATATGACCAAAGAAGCGGTTGATTCCATTGCTCAGGGACGTGTCTGGAGTGGTATTGATGCACAAAAAATAGGATTGGTAGATCGCATGGGCGGGTTAAGTGACGCGATAGCACTTGCTGCTGAAATGACCGGACTGGATCACTACCGGATTATCTCACTTCCAACACAGGAGGATCCCTATCAGAAACTGATAAAAGAGTTATCCGGGAACATCAGGACATCCATCCTGAAGAGAGAGCTTGGAGAATCCTATCGCTATTATCAGGATCTGAAAGAATTGGTTGAGAACAATGGAATTCAGATGAGGATTCCCTATTCCCTTGAGGTTTATTAAAACCCCTCCAATGAATCCCGTAAGGTATAATATGTTGCGTTATTTATTGGCTCCCTTCACGCCCTTCTACGGATTGATTGTCGCTATCCGCAACATATTATATGATTACAGTATGCTGGAATCAACCGAGTTCAGACTCCCAATCATCTCCATTGGAAATATTACTGTGGGAGGTACGGGAAAAACTCCCCATGTAGAATACCTGATATCATTGCTTGATGGTGAATTCAATGTAGCGACGCTGAGTCGGGGTTACAAAAGAAAGACCCGGAATTTTTTGCTGGCAACTCCAGAATCGACTGCCGAAGAGATCGGTGATGAACCAAAACAGATCAGGCGGAAATTTCCAGGCATTAACGTGGCCGTTGACTCAAACAGGGTTCGCGGAGTCCGGAAATTAATGTCCGATTTTAAGGAATTGAATCTGATCATTTTAGATGATGCATTCCAGCACCGGGCAATTAAACCCGGTCTTTCGATACTGCTGATCGATTATAACCGCCCGCTTTCCGACGACCACCTTTTGCCACTGGGCAACCTGCGGGAAAATCCCAATGAAAAACGGCGTGCTAACATCATCATTGTCACCAAATGTCCCCCGAAGCTTAAACCCATTGAGCGCCGGCTGGTTCTTAAAGACCTCAATCCATTTCCTTATCAAACCCTCTATTTTACAACCATGATTTATGGTGAATTCTACC
>CAZTES010000362.1:0-2286 GCA_964612275.1 uncultured Rikenellaceae bacterium | reverse complement strand
CGGCATTAAAAATCGCTTCACGGACACCGGAAGCTTTATCATGAGGGACAAATGTAACCAGTTTGGAAAGCTGGTTTCTGACAGGACTCAGGATGCGGGTGTTTTCCAACCCGATCTTTTCTGCAATCTTTGAATTTACGCCACCCATTACATTGTCAATGTTGGTATGCATGGCATAAAGAGCAATATCATTTTTAATGGCTTTTACGACTGCCCTTTCGAAGGTTGTTTTACCGGTAAGCCTCTTTACTCCGAAAAAGATCACGGGATGGTGAGAGATAATGACTTGTGCATCAATCGCCATGGCTTCTTCCACAATTGCCTCAGTAACGTCAAGTGCCAGAAGTGCACGTTTAACCGTCATGTCAGGATCACCGATGATCAATCCCGAATTATCATAGGACTCCTGAAAAGATAATGGCGCAAAAGATTCCAGGTAGGTTGTAATTTCTGTTAGCTTCATGGTTTTGGTGTTTGGCGTTCCGGTCCGGTCACTCTCCAGGGAAACCCGTTAAATACCTGATTGAGCAATGTTGGCTGAAGCAGAGGAACAGGTCCGGATAACCTGCCATCTCATCAGGTTCTGCGTACAATGGGGTAAATCATTGATTTTAGGATGATGCTGATGGCTACAGTGATTCCCGTATTTCAATCAGAATATCCTTAATGTCATTTAACGATTTGATCACCTGAAAATTATTGACCGTATCCTCTCTGTTCTCTTTAATCTTCATTTTGGCCCCTTTCAGGGTAAGTCCCCGCTCCTTCACCAGGTGATAGATGATATGGAAATTTTCAATGTCTTCTTTAGTAAACAATCGGTTTCCTTTCTTGCTTTTGTGTGGTTTGATGATATCAAATTCTTTCTCCCAATAGCGGATCAGAGAGGTATTCACCTTAAACATTTCGGCTAATTCACCGATGGAATAGTAGACTTTTTCAACTTTGTTTTCTTTGTACGGCATGACAATCTGGGAATTGCAAAAAAATCGTTCACACTAAAATAGTAAAATAAAATTCAAGAATCAATAATTTTACTCCTCTTCTCCGAGGCAATAGAGATATCCGTCCCTCGAGGCAACATAAATCCTTTTATTCCAGGCTATGGGAGTCGCTTCAATGGGAGCGGCAAATTTATCCAGCAGGACAAATTCCAGATCCTGATTAAACTCAAAAAGGAACAATCCATTATAACCGGCAACGATCAGGCGATTTTCTATGAAAACCGGGGTTGAGATCGAGGGACCGAGATAGGTTTGATAAACCAGTTCGGGTGTCGGGTAATAAGTTACGCTGTCGGGCCCGGCAACCCTGGTCTCATCCTGAATCTCCTGATGGTTTACAACATACAAATAACCATCGATCCCAATTATGGCAGCCAAGCCGGAAGCATCATCCATTTTATAATGGTCGTTGATACCCACAGATCCAATGACTCCACCTTTCCATGAAACAAAATCATTGTTTTCTGTAGGAAGGAACCATACTACCGCGTCACCTGGATCCCGGGCAGGATCGAGCTTAAATACCCCACCTTTGCCCGGTATGTATTGCTTTTCAACCGATACCAGCAGACAACTGTCATTCGTGACTACCGGTGTACCATCCATATCGGAACCAATGAAGAAATCCCAATCAATCTCCTTGGTCATCCGGTTATACCCAAAAACATGCCCGGAACCGGAACTGAGGTAAATCCTTTCACCCAGCAAGCTGGGTGATGCTTCTGTGACAACGTTATACTGATGGGCTTTAACATCGTAAGGAGTATACAATTTTCTGCTTTTTATAACCTCCGGTTGCATCATACCATTCAGCATACGGGCTTTCTGTGGATCAGGGTCAAATACAGTGAAGAGCCCGTTCTCCAGTCCGATATAACCTGTATCGGAGATCATCAGCGCCGAACCATCTACATCCCTGCTATAACTGTCGGTCCAATGACTATCCAACCTCCAGAGTTCAGTTCCGCTACGGTAAGAAATCGCCCTGAAGCTGGGTATGTGGGGAGAATCAAGGTAATTACCCAACCCTAACCGACTGCCCTGAAGAATGATGATTTGCTCTTCCGGATTCTCAGCATTCCTGTTAATCCAGATTGTTCCGGTTCCCTTGACAACATCGTCAAAGGCATATTGCCAGACGATCTCCCCGGTTGCAGCACGGATCTTCTTTAAATGATGGTCATACGCTCCCTGGATCAGGAACAGTTCTCTATTCTCCTCAACCAGTAATGGTTGTCCGGTCCAGCCTGCACCAGCCCACTCTTTGGTCCCAAGTTTCCTG
>CAZTES010000361.1:0-2287 GCA_964612275.1 uncultured Rikenellaceae bacterium | reverse complement strand
AAAGAATGATGAGTGATGAGTGAAGAGTGATGAATAAAAGTAGAAGTCGTTTCATGGCATTGGTCATTTTATTTCACATGGATTAATTATGTAATTTAGACAAAGAGAAACTATATAATATACATTTAACTCTATTTTAAGCAAAATGGTTGCATTATCCCACGCATTTTCATGGACTAAAAAGGCCCATTTGTCAAAAAGAAATGTTTACCTGATCCGTGTGAGTTTTCACTCTGTTGACCTATCCTATTTTTGTTTAAGCAGTTCAACTTCCCGTTGCAGTTCTTCGATCATTACCTGTTGTTCCTTAAGGGCTTCGAGGAGAACCACGGTCAGCTTTGAATAGTTGACTGATTTGTCCCCTTGAGGGTCTGTCCTAACTAGTTCAGGAATTACCTTTTCAACTTCCTGGGCAATGAAACCAATCTGTGGTTCATCGGGATTAAACTTTCCTGATTCATCATTAATCCAGTTATATTTAACTCCTCTTAGCTTTGATACTTGCGAAAGAGCATTATCATATCCATGAATATTGGTTTTCCATTTTATGTCTGATGTTTGAGTAACGGTGGTACCTTCAATATTGGTACCTGTGATATCGCCGGTTACATCCATATTCCCCGTAACATCCGTATTTGCAGAAATTTTCAGATACGGTGCAATATCGCTGAATTCTCCATAGATAAGCGGATCGCCTAAAATATTAGCATTATCAATATATAGTTTTCCGGAGCCTGTTTCATCCTGTCCTGCACCATACCCGATAAACACATTGTTTTCACCCAAATTAGTCTCCCCCGCATGAGATCCGACAAATGTATTGTTATTCCCGGTATTGGCAGCTCCGGTCAACAATCCGATGAATACATTTTCAGAGCCCGAAACATTGTCATAACCACTTCCCGCTCCTATAAAGGTATTCGAGTTACCATCCTCATTAGTTTCCCCTGCACTCAAACCCATAAAAACATTATATTCGCCAATAGTGTTTGTCTCTCCGGCATATGGTCCAATGAATATATTATCCCAACCTGTGTTATTTGAATGTCCCGCGTTATCACCTATAAATACATTATGACTTCCTTCTGTATTTGAATAGCCGGCCCAATCCCCCATAATTACATTCCCGGAACCTTCTGTATTTGATATTCCCGCTTCATCGCCAATTATAATATTGGATGTTCCGGTTGTATTATCCTGTCCTGTACTGTTGCCAATAAAAACATTATAATAACCCGATAGGTTTTCCAATCCGGATTTATGCCCTATAAAAACATTACTGGATCCTTCTTTTGTATTCAAACCTGCTTCGTATCCAAAAAAGGAATTATATAAACCGGTTGTAATTGAAATACCAGCCTGGTGTCCGATTAAATAATTATCCTCTGTCAGATGCATTAAACTGGAGGCTGTTCCTTTTCCCGGATTAAATCCTCCGATAGCAAATCCGCCTTTGGTTCCTTTCGTTTGGGTAGTATCCACATAAACCCGAACACTGTCCGGTGTAACGTAAAAGTAATCATTGGTCAATCCTTTCCCCGGTGTAAATCCTCCAATGGCAAATCCTCCCTTGGTTCCTTTCAGGGGTGAATCGTCTACATTAATTCGAACCCCACCCGGGTAAACGGCAAAAACGGTTTCACCATCTTTTCGTTTTACCTGAAAAAGCGGATCATCTTCGGTCTCATCCCCATCCCCCATTACTTCGAGTTTGCCTGCAGGTGCCGGGGTTCCCACACCAACATCGACTGTGGTAGTAACTTCTCCGGCTCCATCTATCCAGTAGGAGGTAGTAGATTCACCTGAAGAGGCTGCATATTTTGCAAACATGGCATACGGGACAGACACCATTTCCGAAGTCCCCATATCAATGAAACTGGCATCAACCTTCATCTGAACATTCAGGAAAAACTGTGTTGTCCCCCAGTCAATATCAGAAAAGCTAGTCAGGGTTCCCTCCCCTGTGGTAGTTCCATCTCCAATTATCATAGTAAACAGGCCGAATTCATTGGTCGTTGTAGCATGGGTTTCTTCCCAAACAAGCTCACCACCCTCGCTTCCTGCGCGAATACCAAACTTAATCTCAATGTTTGTTTGGTTGAATGTTTCACCAGCGGAATTCCTGGCAACACCCTGGTAGGTAAGTTTTTCCGGTGCCTGAGAAAAGAGAGTGAGTAGTGAACAGTGAGCAGTGAGCAGTAATAGTAGAAGTCGTCTCATGGTTGTCAATTCTTGGTTGTTGTATACTTTTATGTTTCGTTAATAAAATAGTTACAGATATTTTATT
>CAZTES010000360.1:0-2301 GCA_964612275.1 uncultured Rikenellaceae bacterium | reverse complement strand
TGAACACCTGGATAAAGTCTATGACAGCAGGATCCGTCTGGGAATCATGTCGGTCCTGATGGTGAATGATTGGGTTGATTTCAATTCGCTGAAAGAGCTTCTTGAAACCACCGACGGTAATCTGGCAAGCCACCTGAAAGCACTGGAAAAAAGTGAATTGATCTCAGTGAAAAAACAGTTTATCGGAAGGAAACCTAAAACCACATACAGGACAACTGCAAAAGGAAAAATCTCTTTTCAGAGCCACCTGGATGCACTGGAAAAAATCATTAAAGAACAGCAATAATTTTTTTACTATAATACTTTGTATTTCAAAGTACTTTTAACTATTAAAATTGACTATCATGAGCACCATCAAAGAGACAAAAGAGTGGTTTGCGAACTCAATCACAATTAAATTACTGATCGTTGGTTTCATCATTCTCATGCTGCTGATCCCTGCACAAATGATTAAAAGCCTGATCACCGAGCGGGAGAGTCTGCGGGGGAATGTTGAAGAAGAAATCTTTTCCAAATGGGGGAACAGTCAGACCATTGCCGGGCCCCTCCTAACGATCCCCTACTATTGGTACAGCAAAGGTGAGAAAGAAACCATCCGACACGTGAATGTTGTTCACTTCCTGCCGGATGAACTGGTCATTACGGGAGAGCTTGGTACCGAGGTACGTTACCGTGGAATCTATGAAGTAATTGTTTACCAGGCACGGTTGAACATACGTGGAACCATCCCCCACCCGGATTTCTCTGCCTGGAAGATACAGGATAAAGATATTCTCTGGGATGAGGCTTTTCTATCCCTTGGGATACCGGACATGAGGGGTATCAAATCCGGAGCATCAGCCACCATTAACGGCAAACAGGTTACTATACAACCGGGTTTGCAAGACCCGGGTATGCTCCAGTCAGGTATCCGTATGGATTTTCCCCTGGAGCATGAGATTCCTTTAACAGGATATCCCTTTGAACTTCAATTGAACATCAACGGAAGCGGATCGATGAATTTTATCCCGGCAGGAAAAACAACCCAGGTAAAATTGAGTTCAGGATGGAATAACCCCAGTTTTTCCGGTGCTTTCCTGCCTGAAAGCCGGAACATTACACCGGAGGGATTTTCTGCAGAATGGAATATCCTGGATCTGAACCGTAATTATCCCCAGCAATGGAAAGGGAGTGATTATGGATTTGACGGGTCGGAGTTTGGTGTCAGTCTTCTGCTCCCGGTCGACCAGTATCAGAAAACATACCGTTCAGTAAAATATGCCATCATGTTCCTGTCGCTCACTTTTTTAATTTTTCTTTTTGTCGAAATTCTCAGTGGTTTTCGCATACACCCGATTCAATACCTTCTGGTTGGTCTGGCACTCCTCATTTTCTATGTTCTCCTCCTTTCACTATCGGAACAGATAAATATGAACCTTGCTTACCTGTTCTCAAGCCTAGCGATCATTTTTATGATCAGTTCGTATGCAAGAGCCATATTTAAGAACTGGAAACAGACCGGGATCACAGCATCGTGCCTTGTAATACTGTACGCATTTTTATTCACCGTTCTGCAAATGCAGGATTATGCATTGCTGCTGGGAAGTATTGGTCTGTTCATCGCCCTGGGTATAACGATGTACCTCTCCAGGAACATCAATTGGTATGCAACATCCCTCAAGAAAAAAGAGAGGTTGCCTGAATCACGGGTATGAAACCCCAAAGCAAGCTTTGGAAACTTATTCCGCAGCAGAGCTGCGGGGTATTAAACCCTCCGCCTTCGGCGGGATTGTTCGACTTACAAATTTCAATGCACTGCGTTTTTGAAATTAGAGTCTCACGAATAAAATCCGAATATGAATGTTTACCAGGTACCAAAACGTCTGAACCATGCATAGATTCAGCAAAAAGAAGAAATATTGCCCTGCTTCAGTGTATCATCACTTCATGTTCTTTAGCACGTTAAGGAAAAAAGAGAAGAAGTTCAACCTGCGCAGGAAACTATTTTACGTAATTTCGTTTGTCTTATTTTACAGCGATCCATTTTCTTTTAACCAATAAACGTACTGAAATGAAAACAATCCGACACTTTGGCTTTCTCTTTCTGTTCCTGTTACCCGTATTGGTTGCAGCGCAGACAGAACCGGTTGATCTGGAGATGATCCATAAGATCAAGCAGGAAGGACTCAGGAATTCTATGATTGAAGATCTCTCATTCTGGATGACTGATGCTCTTGGTTCGCGTTTACCCGGATCCACCGGGATGAAGCGTGCCACAGAAATGGCAAAGCAAAAAATGGAGGAGATTGGTCTCACCAATGT
>CAZTES010000359.1:0-2387 GCA_964612275.1 uncultured Rikenellaceae bacterium | reverse complement strand
GATGTCATTGGCAATTTTCATCAGGCTGACAGCCAACGTTTTCAACGCTCCTGAAGTTTCCACCATCGCATCGTGAGCGGCCAGAGATTCAAACTTATTTGGTGCGGTGATGAAGGGATAGCCTGTCAATTCAGATATTTTTTTTGCAACCAGTACATCATACCCTTTGGGTGTATTCAATCCCGTACCAACAGCTGTCCCCCCCAGAGCTAATTCACTTAAATGAGCCAGGCTGCTTTTCAATGCTGCAATGCCGTGCTCTACCTGGGAGAGATATCCGGAAAACTCCTGCCCCAGGGTTAAGGGAGTGGCATCCATCAGGTGGGTCCGCCCCGTTTTTACGATGTCTTTGAAGGCTTTGACTTTCTCTTCCAGGGTTTTTCTGAGTTTTTCCACACCAGGCAGCGTAATTCCCATCAACATCGTATAGGCTGCGATATGCATTGCAGTAGGAAAAGTATCATTGGACGATTGTGATTTATTCACATCGTCATTTGGATGAATGAACCGGGTTCCTTCACCCAGTTTTCCTCCTTTTATTACATGAGCGCGGTTGGCGACCACTTCATTCACATTCATATTGGACTGTGTGCCGGAACCGGTTTGCCAGACCACCAGGGGGAACTGGTCATCCAGTTTCCCTTCGAGGATTTCGTCACATACTGTTGCAATGAGTTTACTGTTCTCTCCTGGCAACACCCCCAATTCAGTATTGGCCAGGGCAGCTGCCTTTTTCAGGATGGCAAATGCCTGTATGATCTCAATCGGCATTGTCCCTTTGCCAATTTTAAAATTATCTTTTGAACGTTGTGTCTGAGCACCCCAGTACTTATCAGCGGGTACCTCAACCTGACCCATAGTGTCTTTTTCGATTCGGATTTTCATAATGTTCTATTTTTTGAGGATTAAATTTACAACAATTGATTTATATTTTCCGGTGGTTGAGCAATAACCGCCTTATGTTTTTCAACAACTATCGGACGCTGGATTAATTTTGGATTTTCGATGAGGATTCTAACCCATTCTTCATCAGTAAAATTGCGTCCTTTCAGGTTTTTCCTGTAGTATTCTTCCTGTGTACGAACTATCTCGACAGGTTTTTTCCCCAGTTTCATCACTACTTCCTGCAATTCGTTTTCGGAAATAGGATTTTTAATATAATCGATCACCTGGACTTCAATCCCTTTGTCCCGGATGAACTGAAGTCCCTCACGGCTTTTTTTGCACCGGGGATTATGATAAATTTTCATCATGGTTATGTATTAAATCAAAGTTTTAAGAGATACAAACCGACCGTCAATTCGCACCATATGTCATGAGGTACTCCTTGATAAACGGGTTCAGCTCTCCATCAAGAACAGCCTGAACGTTTGAGGTTTCATGCGATGTTCTCAGATCTTTCACCATTTTATAGGGATGCAGAACATAGCTTCGAATTTGAGATCCCCATTCGATTTTTTTCTTTTCTCCTTCAATTTTTGCCTTTTCCTCCTGCATTTTTCTCAGTTCCATTTCATAAAGATGAGATTTCAGGATTCGTATGGCATTTTCTTTATTTCTTACTTGAGAACGTGTTTCCTGGTTTTCAATAACAATTCCTGTGGGTTGATGTCTCAATCTGACAGCCGTTTCGACTTTGTTTACATTTTGTCCGCCTGCTCCGCTCGAACGGAAGGTTTCCCAGCTAATTTCCGATGGATTGATTTCGATTTTGATATTTTCATCAACAACCGGAGCAACAAATACAGAAGCGAAGGTTGTATGTCTTCTGTTTCCGGCATCAAAAGGGGATAACCGGACAAGCCGGTGTACTCCGTTTTCACTTTTCAGGTACCCGTAAGCAAAATCACCGGCAAACTCCATTGTAACGGTTTTAATTCCGGCTTCATCGCCAGGCAGGATATCCACTGTTTTAACCTGATAATTATTCCTTTCGCCCCAGCGGATATACATGCGCATCAGCATCTCAACCCAATCGAGGCTCTCAGTACCCCCTGCCCCGGAATTGATTTTCAGAATAGCACCCAGGTGATCTTCCGGTTTACCCAGCATATTTTTAAGCTCAAGGTTTTCAATCAGGGAAAGGGCGGTTTTGTATTGCTTATCAACTTCCTCTTCACTGGATTCTCCCTCTTTCAGGAATTCATAAAGAACAGTCAGGTCATCGAAGCTTCTTGTTACCTCATCAAAGGCGGAAGTCCACGTTTTCAGCCTGGCTATCTGCTTGAGTTTTTCTTCAGCTTCTTTCGGGTCATCCCAGAATCCTGAATCCTTTGTTTTTTCTTCCTCTTGCTTTATTTTCTGACGTTTCTCCTCGATGTCAAAGGTGCCTCCTTAGCGCATCCAGGCGCCGCGAAAGATCCTTCATTTGTTCACTGGTAATCATG
>CAZTES010000358.1:0-2391 GCA_964612275.1 uncultured Rikenellaceae bacterium | reverse complement strand
TGAATTGAGTTATGATAATTACCATGAAAAAGCAGACCGGACCTACCTGGTTTGCCGTGATACAAGGAGTGAACATGGTGAATCAAAATCGGGTTGGACAACACCTCCCATGCTACCGGTAATGATGGAGACCTATCCGGAAATAGAAACAGGTACCCGTCTTTGCCTGTGGTATTCAGAACATATTTTTTCATACGAAGAGAAAACATTTGCTGAGAAATTTGTGATCGGTGCAGATTCTACAGTTTTTGATGTTTTTGATATTCCCTTTGTTCACGGAACAGCTGAAGGCGCTTTATCACGGCCCAACACCATTGTCATTACTGAATCCACTGCGAAAAAATATTTCGGGGAAACCAACTCGGTAGGGAAGGTGTTAAAACGTTCCGACCAGGTTGACTATGAAATAACAGGAGTGGTGAAGGACCAACCTCATAATACTCATTTTTATTTTGATATCATGTATTCCCTGTTTACACATGAACAGGCAAGGGCAAATGATGAAGGATGGTTCAATCACACATACACTTCCTATCTTGTGTTACAGGAGGGATTTGATCCTTCGGATCTCGAGGCAAAATTTGACCAATTTGTCAGAGATCACATCAGCCCGTACATGGAATCATGGAACGGTATGACGATTGACTTGTATGAAGACCAAGGATACTGGTATCAGTTCTGGTTACTTCCCCTGAAAGAGGTCTATCTCAGCCAGATGATCAACCAGGATCATAACACGAAATCGTTTGTTTATATCCTGGGTTTAATAGGATTGTTCATCCTCTTATTGGCCTGTATAAATTACATGAATCTTTCGACAGCTATGGCCATCAACCGGTCACATGAAGTAGGAATGCGTAAAGTCGCCGGGGCTTTCAGGCCACAATTAATCATACAATACCTGGGCGAATCGATATTGCTGAGCTTTATTGCGTTGTGCCTGGGAATGCTGCTTGTCGAAATGGCAATCCCCTATTACAATGACCTGACCGGCAAGGAATTGAACCTGGATTATTTCAGTAATCCCCTGATCATACCAGGATTACTGGTTTTTGCACTGTTCATCGGGATTATATCCGGTATATATCCTGCATTTGCCCTTTCAGCTTTCAGACCGGTTGTTGTTTTGAAAGGATTAATACTGACCCGTCAGGGAAACAGCAAAAGCTGGTTTCGCAACATACTGGTAGTTTTTCAGTTTACAATTTGTACCGTTATTATCATTGGAACCCTGATCGTATTCAGACAACTGGGTTATGCTCAAAACAAATACCTTGGATTTGATAAAGAGCAGGTTCTGGTTATAAACAGGGCGTATGGACTGCGAGAGAATTATAAGCTTTTTAAAGACCAACTATTAGAACACCCTGCCATAACATCGGTTACATTTGGCTATAATTTACCGGGTGTACATCATAACCATCAGGGACACCACATTAAAGGACGTCCCGACCACGAATGGCCTGCTCTGTTCGTTGCCTGGGGAGATTATGATTATGTAAAGACACTTGGTTTGGAGATAATAAAAGGCCGTGATTTTAATCCGGAAATGCCAACGGATTCTTTTACCGCGATCGTAAATGAAGAAATGGCTCGCTTCTGTGATTTGAACGATCCCCTTGAAACCGAGTTTGATCGCAGTCCGCAACCGGCTGCTCGCAACATCAATTACCGGATCATCGGGGTAGTAAAGGATTTTCACTACTATTCCCTTCACAACAAAATTGAACCATGGATCCTCTATCCGCTCAGGGATGACATATGGAGGTATGCTTATCATATCATGATACGGTTCAATACGGAAAATATCCATTCCATTATCGAACTGGCAGAGCAAAACTGGCAGAAATTTTCCCAAAATTTCCCGTTCGAATATACTTTTCTCGACGAGAATTTTAAACGACAATATGACAAGGACATCAAAGCAAAACGGATGTTCACAATCTTTTCTGTATTTGCCATTGTAATAGCTTGCCTGGGTCTGCTTGGCCTCGCTTCTTTTACTACAAACCAGAGAACCAAAGAAGTTGGGATAAGAAAGGCCATGGGGTCGGATAGCAGATCAATCATCGTCCTGTTTGCCAGACAATTTTCGAAATGGGTCCTGATCTCGAATATAATCGCCTGGCCTATCGCCTGGTATTTCATGCAAAAATGGCTCAATAACTTTGCCTTCCGGATAAAAATGCCCTGGCATTTCTTTCTTCTTGCTGGCCTGATGACACTGGCTATTGCATTGCTGACTGTCGGATACCACGCATGGTCAGCTTCGCGGAAAAATCCTGTCGATGCATTACGATATGAGTGAGACACATGATTCACAAAACAACGTTGACCTGGATGAGCTAAGATTTAAATCAGAAAATGAAGGCAGCCTCTTCGATATTCAAT
>CAZTES010000357.1:0-2420 GCA_964612275.1 uncultured Rikenellaceae bacterium | reverse complement strand
TGGAGAAGGCTTTCGTAGGTTCCGGTATCGAGCCATGCCATCCCCCGTCCCATGACTCGGACCTGAAGTCTTCTTTCTTCAAGATAAAGCTTGTTTAGATCGGTTATTTCCAGTTCGCCCCGAGCTGAGGGTGTCAGTGATTTTGCCTTTTCAACTACATCGTTGCTGTAGAAGTATAGTCCGGTGACGGCATAATTGGATTTTGGCTTTACCGGTTTTTCCTCAATACTGATCGCTTTCCCTGATTCGTTAAACTCTACCACTCCATACCGTTGTGGGTCATTTACATAATATCCAAACACAACGGCACCATCTTTCAGCTCTGCCGTTTCAAGAAGGATATTCCCGAATCCATGCCCGTAAAAGATATTATCTCCCAGGATCAGGCAGGCATTTTCATTCCCGATGAAATCTTCTCCGATAAGAAAAGCCTGTGCCAGTCCTTCCGGTGCGGGTTGAACAGCATATTCGATCGTTAAACCAATTTGGTTTCCTGAACCAAACAGATCTTCATAGAGGTGAATATCCTTTGGTGTGGAGATGATCAGAATTTCCCTGATACCGGCAAGCATTAAGACCGATAACGGATAATAGATCATTGGCTTATCATAAACAGGAATAATCTGTTTTGATATGCTTTTTGTTATAGGGTACAAACGGGTACCTGCACCTCCGGCTAATATGATTCCTCTCATAATTCCAGTAATTTTTTACAATAATCAATGGGAGTGTGTAAACCGTCTTCCAGTCCGGCCTTTGGAGTCCAGTCCAGGTTCTGTCGGGCAAGGGTTATATCCGGCTTTCGTTTCATCGGGTCATCCTCTGGGCGGGGATGAAACGAGATGGCTGATTTCGACCGGGTCAACCCAATGATCAGGTTTGCCAGATCCAGGATGGTTATTTCCCTGGGATTTCCCAGGTTAACGGGGCCGGTAAAATCATCGGATGCATCCATTAACCGGATCAATCCCTCGATCAGATCGTCTACAAATTGAAAACTCCTGGTTTGATTGCCATCACCAAATATCGATATCTCTTCACCTTTCAGTGCCTGGACAATAAAATTACAGATTACCCTTCCGTCATTGGGATCCATTCTTGGACCATAGGTGTTAAAGATCCTGGCTATCCGTATATTGATCTTGTTTTGTGTGTGGTAATTTATGAAAATGGTTTCTGCACAACGTTTCCCTTCATCATAGCAGGAACGTGCACCGATGGGATTGACATTACCCCAGTAGGTTTCGGGCTGTGGGTGAATTTCCGGATCACCGTACACCTCACTGGTAGATGCCTGAAGAATTTTCGCTTTTATTCCCTTTGCCAGGCTGAGCATATTGATGGCTCCCATTACGGATGTTTTGATTGTTTTTATGGGGTTGATCTGGTAGTAGAGTGGAGAAGCGGGGCAGGCAAGGTTATATATCTCGTCAACTTCCGCATAAAATGGAACTGTGACATCATGCCGAATAAGCTCAAAACAGGGATGATTGAGAAGGTGGATCACGTTGGACCGGGACCCGGTGAAATAGTTATCGAGTGAGATCACCTCATGTCCGTCATTGAGTAACCGTTCACAGAGGTGTGACCCGATAAATCCTGCTCCTCCGGTAACAAGAATTCTTTTCATAGAATGATCAATAAATGAAGACAAAGCTATTTAATATTACCAGATCTATCTGGAAACTAGGATCAGGAGCGTCCGATACCATAATAGGCAAAACCCAGATCACGAAGTTCAGCAGGATCATAAATGTTCCTGCCATCGAATATTACTTTTTCGTTCAATAGTTTACCTACAATTTTAAAATTTGGCATTCTGAATTCGGGCCATTCAGTAATCAGAACAAGCCCATCCGCTTCAACCAGGGCTTCGTAGGGTTCATTTACATATTCAATGGAAGATCCGAATCGTTTTTCTGCTTCTTTCATGGCAACAGGATCATAGACCTTAACAGAAGCTCCCCTGTCCAGCAGTTTCCCAATGATCTCAAGGGAAGGAGCTTCTCTCATGTCATCCGTATGGGGTTTGAATGATAATCCCCAGATACCAAAATGTTTATGATGAATCTCACCCTTGAAGTGTGACAGGATCTTTTCTGCCAGGACTGATTTTTGTTTATTATTAACCCGGTCCACAGCTTTCATGATCTCCAGTGAATAGTGGCTTTCATCTCCTGTTTTGATCAATGCTTTCACATCTTTCGGGAAGCAGGAACCGCCATACCCTACCCCGGCATAGATAAATTTGTTTCCAATTCTTGAATCACTGCCGATCCCTTTTCTTACCATGGTAATGTCTGCTCCCAAAATTTCACTTAGATTGGCCAGATCATTCATGAAGCTGATTTTGGTAGCCAGCATAGCATTGGCAGCGTATTTGGTCAGTTCTGCCGATGGGATATCCATGATGAGGATCC
>CAZTES010000356.1:0-2423 GCA_964612275.1 uncultured Rikenellaceae bacterium | reverse complement strand
GGGAATTGCTTCATGGGCCAGCCGGGAGCATCCACGATAAAACGAATCGCTTCGCGAAGAAAGGGATCCTTGAACCGGGACGCGAATTGCTGGAGGGTCATCTTATTATATTTACCAAACGTCCTGAAAAGGGGAAGGAGTACATAATACAAACGGAGTGAATCCCAAATATTCCTGAGCGCTTTTGGTTTTAAAGAGAGTGCTTTCATCATGCCGGGTCCGAAGATAAGACGAGCAAATTCCCGAATCAGATCGGCATCCTCCGGCGAAATGGCGAGCAACTCCTCTTCAAACTTTTTTCTGTCGGTTGAAAAGATGAGTTTCTTCCCCATGCCTTCGATCCGGGAGATATGATCGTGGTAGTGGAATGTAAATTTGGAAGGAATACCCAGCTCCTGCCACATTTCATGAATGGGGCCGGAGAGGGAGCCAGTCAGCATGTGCATGCTGATATCAAATGTATATCCCTTACGCTCCCAGGCGGTACAAAGTCCTCCCGGTATGCTGTTCATTTCGAATATGGATGTCTGGTAACCATTAATCCGGGCATAGAAACCGGCTGACAGTCCCGAGATACCGGCTCCTACAATAAGAATACGCTTTTCCATGGGGGTGATTTCAATTTAATGAGAGTTCGATGTATTGTATATTGATAATCAGAATTTCACTGTTTTTAAATAAATCCTACTTTCTATTACACCGGATACCATACTGTTCCAACACCTCAGCCAAATCATACTCTTCTCTGAAATGATAGGAAGGGAGTCCGGTTGCGATCGCTGCCTCCACATTCCGTTGAAGATCATCAATAAAAAGCGATTCATCCGCTACAATGCCGGAATCATTCAACATGTAAGTAAAGATTGCAGGGTTGGGTTTGCTCAGCTTTACAACATGGGAATAATATATCCTGGTAAAAATATCTTCGAAGGATATTCCTCCGGACGTTTCCCTGAACTGACGGGTATATACCGGCGCATGAATCTCATTCGTATTGCTCAATAAATACAAATTATACTGGTTTACCAGGCATTTCAGCAGCTCCACTTTATTTTCCGGAAATCCGACAACCATGGCACTCCAGGCGTAATTAATCTGCTGATCCGTCAAATGGTTATCCGATAAAGTTCTGAAAGCATTCCTGAAAGTATCCGCATCAATGGCGCCTTTTTCAAAAAGCAGAAAAAAATTCTCCGGTTCTCTGTAGATCTCTTCCAGTTGTTTACCCGATACACCTATTTCATCGAATGACCGCAATGTTCTGTCCACATCAATGTCCAGCAAAACACTCCCCAGGTCGAAGATGATATTTTTGATTTGTTGCATTACCAGAATTATGGTTTTATATTTATTAAATTTGATCCTGATACAAGGCACAAAAATAGTAATCTTTGGCAAGCCTCCTACATGAACGTGAACAATAAACCATATCAGACCATCTGGTTGCATCCGGATGATAAAACGATTGTTCAAACCATTGATCAGCGTCTGCTTCCTTTTGAATTCCGGATTGTGAATCTGAAGTGTTTTGAGGATGCACGGTCGGCTATAGCAGACATGACTGTTCGCGGTGCACCACTGATTGGTGTAACAGCAGCATACGGAATGTACCTGGCTATGCTGGACTATCCATCTCATGAAGATCTAACCAGCTACCTCCGGGAATGCGCAAACAGGTTAACATCTGCTCGTCCGACAGCAATTAATCTTTCGCATGCTGTTGAACGTAGTCTCCAGGCTATCTTACGTGAAAAGAGTATCAATTCCCAAATTAATACGGCATTAAAAACAGCTCAGTATATGGCGAAGGAGGAGATTGAGGCGTGCAGGAAGATCGGGCAATATGGTCTTGCCGTGATCGAAGAGCTGGCAAAGAAGAAAAAAAACAGCGTGGTGAATATCCTTACCCATTGCAATGCCGGATGGCTGGCGTGCATTGATTATGGCACTGCAACGGCTCCCATTTACCGGGCACATGAACTGGGTATCAGGGTGCATGTGTGGGTTGATGAAACACGCCCGCGCAACCAGGGAGCACGATTAACCGCGTGGGAACTTGCACAGCACGGTGTACCCCATACACTGATCACGGATAATGCAGGTGGCTTGTTAATGCAGCAGGGAAAGGTTGATCTGGTGATTGTGGGAAGCGACAGGACAACCCTATCCGGATATGTGGTTAACAAGATAGGAACCTATCTGAAAGCGCTGGCAGCCAGGGATAATCATATTCCCTTCTATGTTGCTTTACCATTCTCTTCCATTGATCCCTCCCTGCAGGATGGACTGGAAGGGATACCGATTGAAGAGCGGAGCCGGGAAGAGGTTGAACTTATTGAAGGCTTGACCGCACAAGGGATGGAACGGGTGAGAATTTGTCAAGAGGATACGACGATCTCAAACCCGGGTTTCGATATCACACC
>CAZTES010000355.1:0-2440 GCA_964612275.1 uncultured Rikenellaceae bacterium | reverse complement strand
GGGTTGTGGTTGATGGCCACCGGTTTCACCGGCGGTTATTCATTGTTCAACCCCTGACAGGGTTGATCTTCAGGATGAAAACAGAATGTTGCTGATAAGAATGGAAAACAATAAAAAAATAAATAAAAAAAGTTCTGCGGAGCAGAACAACAATGAGTAACCCCGTACGTGCCGAAGGCATGCCTTTGGCGAAGTGCGGGGTAAAAACAAGCAAAGTAACCCAACCCTATAAGGGTTGAATAATGCATCAATGCAACAGGGAAAAAATAGTTCATCACCAGTAAACAGTACAGCGTAAAGCCCTTGACCAACCTGACAGACATACTCAATTATTCGGAAGATACGCCGCTGCTTTTCACACAGATCTATTTCTGGATCTTCTTCACCCTGTTGTTGCTGGTCTATTCTATTCTTTACAGGAAGAAGGCATTGCGGAATGCTTACCTCTTCTTCATGAGCCTCTATTTTTATTTCAAATCGGGAGGCTACTTTTTTTCCCTGCTCATCATTTCCACCGTTGTCGATTATTGCATCGGACTCCTGCTTTACCGATCCAAATCCCGTCCGCTAAGAAAGCTCTATGTAACCATCAGTCTCCTGGTCAACCTGGGAATGCTTGCCTATTTCAAATACACCTATTTCCTGACCGATATGTTTAACAGGGTTTTTCAAACCCAATACGAGGCGATTAATATTTTTTCCCGGTGGAGTAACGATCTGCTGGGAACCGGTTTTGATATTTCCCGCATCATCCTCCCGGTGGGCATATCTTTTTTTACCTTTCAGACCATCAGTTATACCATGGATGTTTACCGGGGTAAGGTGAAACCCGTCAGGAATATCATTGATTTCGGATTCTATGTCTCCTTTTTCCCTCAACTGGTTGCCGGTCCCATTGTCAGGGCTGCCGATTTTGTCCCCCAGCTATACCGGGATTATATCCTTACAGTGAGGGAGATGGGACATGCCCTCTTTTTGATCCTGAGCGGACTGATAAAAAAGATGATGATATCGGATTACATCTCAATCAATTTTGTTGACCGGATATTTTCCGACCCGGTTGCCTATTCGGGGTTCGAGAACCTCCTGGGGGTGTATGGCTATTCCCTGCAGATCTACTGTGATTTTTCGGGTTATACCGACATAGCCATCGGTATCGGGCTGTTGCTGGGATTTCGCCTTCCGGTAAATTTCAACTCTCCTTATAAAGCTGGAAACATCAGCAATTTCTGGAAACGCTGGCACATATCCCTCTCTTCCTGGTTGCGTGATTACCTGTACATTCCTCTTGGTGGAAGCCGGAAGGGTGCCATCCGGACCCATATTAACCTGCTCATCACCATGCTGCTTGGCGGATTGTGGCATGGAGCGAACCTGCGTTTTGTGATCTGGGGCGGGTTGCATGGGATAGGACTGGTTTTTCATAAACTATGGTTGAAGTTGTTCCCTGCAAAGAAACGCCCTTCCCGCATTCAAAAATTTATAGCTGTCTTTATCACCTTTCATTTTGTCACCCTCCTGTGGATCTTTTTCCGGGCTGAGAATATGGTGGATGTCCGAAACATATTTAACCAGATCCTGTTTCATTTCGACCTTAATCTTGTACCGCAAATGGTATGGTCCTACAGGACTGTTTTTGCCATCATAGTAACCGGCTTTGTGATTCACTGGCTGCCTTCCTCCTTGAAAGAGCAATACCGCGGCCTCTTTATCCGGACACCCATTTACCTGAAAATAGTGATCATCCTGATCATCGTGTTCATTATCTACCAGGTAAAATCCGCTGAGATCCAACCCTTTATCTATTTCCAATTTTAGTTACTATATTTGTTCGATAAGCCGGTCAACCATGAAAAATTCTTCCCATATCAGCCTTGTCATTCCTGCCTATAATGAAGAGGACAATCTTGAAAATTTCCACCGGGAGCTGGTCCCTGTCATGGAATCATTGGATAAAGATTTTGAGATCCTGTTCGTCGATGATGGAAGCAGTGATCACTCCTTTGAAATGATAAAAAGACTGCATGAGAAGGATAATCGTGTTAAGGGCCTGTCTCTCTC
Organism: uncultured Rikenellaceae bacterium; assembly: GCA_964612275.1. Lineage (GTDB taxonomy): Bacteria > Bacteroidota > Bacteroidia > Bacteroidales > VadinHA17. The sequence goes on along the minus strand of CAZTES010000355.1, from coordinate 379 downwards.
CAGGAATTTCGGGCACCAGGTTGCCCTGGTAGCCGGCCTGGAAAATGCTTCCGGAGAAGTGGTTATTATGATGGATGCCGATTTTCAGCATCCCCCGGAAGTCATCAAGACACTCTACCAAAAATACCGGGAAGGGTATGATATTGTCAACACAAGACGGGTAAAAACAGAGGGTATTCTGTTCTTCAAGCGATTCTCATCATGGTGTTACTATAAACTGATCAATCTCCTGTCCGACTATCGGATTGAAGCCTCATCCTCCGATTTCAGGTTGATGAACAGAAGAGCCGTCGAAGCTTTTCTGCAGTTTCAGGAAAAGAACCGGTTTAACCGTGGCCTGATCAGCTGGATGGGATTCAAACAGGATGTGGTGGAATAC
>CAZTES010000354.1:0-2443 GCA_964612275.1 uncultured Rikenellaceae bacterium | reverse complement strand
CTTACCGGAGAATACTGGCGGTAACCTTCACCAACAAAGCCACCGCAGAGATGAAGAGCCGGATTGTGAATGAGCTTTTTCGTCTCGCCACCGGACATCCTTCAACATACCTGGAACCATTGGCAGAAAGAAGCAGGATCCCTCCGGATGATGTGCAGAAGAATGCTCAGAAGGCCTTTACCCTTATATTGCATGATTTCTCAAGATTTTCTGTGGAAACCATCGATTCGTTCTTTCACCATGTATTGAAGTCGTTTACCCGTGAGATTGGACTTCAGTCCGGGTTTAATCTGGAAATGGATGTCAGGAAGATCATGACAGAATCAGTCGATGAAATGCTATTCCGGCTGTCCGATAATAATCCCTTGAAAACGTGGCTTGTGCGTTTTGCTGAAGCAAAAATAGAAGATGGGAAGTCATGGAATTTCAAACAGGATATCCTGGATACAGGGGAGGAGATATTCAGGGAAAAGTTTAAGCTTTTCAGCAAACCGCTGATTGAGAAATTGAGCGATAAGCAATTCCTGGATAAATACCTTGCAGACCTTAATATAATTATTCATCAATTTGAAGGCACCCTGCAGGATATTGGCAGGAAGGGGTTGGAATTGATTACCCGGTATGGTTTGCGTATAGAAGATTTTAAGCATGGGAATACGGGGTTTGCCAACCATTTCAGGAAACTTGCGGAGAAAAAGGAATTCATTCCGGGTGTGAGAGCGCGGAATGCATGCAATACCCTCACTTCCTGGTATACCAAAAACAGTGAAAAGAAAGAGATAATAGGTAACATATATGCGGCAGGATTGAACCAGCTCCTGAACGATTCCATTCAATTTTACGATACCCGTTCTGAAAATTATCAGACTGCAATTACCATTTCCAGGTTCATCTACACCCTTGGCATACTGACCGATCTTATAAAACAGGTCAGGGAATATTGTCTGGAAAAGAATCTGTTCCTCATTTCAGATGTTGGGGCATTGCTGAAGGAGATCATTGAGGGCAATGACGCACCCTTCATTTACGAGAAAACAGGAACGCTGTTTAACCATTTCATGATCGACGAATTCCAGGATACATCATGGATCCAGTGGCAGAATTTTCAGCCGCTTCTGGAAAACAGCCTTGCCGAAAACCACGATTGTATGGTTGTTGGAGATGTTAAGCAATCGATCTACCGATGGAGAAACAGCGATTGGAAAATACTCTCAGAGCAACTGGGCAGGGAATTCAAGGCACCCAGGATCAGAACCATGCCACTCAAAGCCAATTGGAGAAGCAGGGAGAACATTGTCCGGTTCAATAGCCGGTTTTTTAGCGAAGCAGCACTGTCCCTCGAGAACCAGTTCCTGTCAAGCCTTGATGAACGGGCATCCGGTGAGGAACGAATCAAAAACCTCTCCGGAAAGATCACCAGGGCGTATGAGGATACCTTCCAGGAGATTCCTGATAAAGAAAAAAAGGGCGGTGGTTTCATCCGGCTGAAACTGTTTGATAAAAAAGAAAAAGACTGGAAAGACCAGGTAAAAACAGAACTTCCGTCTCTTATTGATAAATTGCTGGAACGGGGATACAATCCCGGAGATATATGCCTGCTGGTCAGGAATAACCAGGATGGGAGGGATATTGTAACCAGTTTGTTGCTGCAGAAAGCGGCAGGAGCTGATCCGGGAAAATTTCAATACGAGGTCCTGTCCAACGAATCACTTTTCCTCGAAACCTCTTCTGCTGTCACACTTGTTGTTTCCATATTGAGGTATCTGCATACTCCCGATGACCGGATCAATGGTGCCTTTATGCTGTCAGAATATAACCGGTACTTCAATCCAGACTCGCCCTCGGACCTTGGATTTTTAGAATCCCTGTCAAAGGATCCCGGTTCACTGTACAAGATGGTAGAGGACTCATTCCCTCAGGAATTTGTCAATGGTATACCGGTATTACCTTACCTGCCGTTGTATGAGATCATAGAGCGGATTATCCGGAACTTCAATCTCCATCGGGTGGATTCCGAAGTTCCTTTTATTCAGGCTTTCCTCGATGTTGTTATCGAATTCTCAAGAAACGAAACGTCCGATCTCCAGTCTTTCCTGGAATGGTGGAAAACGGAGGGACCGAAAAAGACCATTTGCGCCTCAGACCAGAAAAATGCCATCCGCGTATTGACCATCCACAAAGCCAAAGGATTGGAATTCCCGGTGGTCATTATTCCTTATTGTGACTGGAAACTGGACCACATTACCAGTAAACAGAATATCATCTGGTGTGAACCTGCCGGCAAACCCTTTGATGCACTCGAACTGGTACCTGTAAATTATTCTTCAAAACTTGCAGGGACTATTTTTTACGATGACTATTACAATGAGAAACTGCATGCTTTTGTCGATAATTTGAATCTGCTGTATGTTGCCTTTACCCGGCCGGTCGATAAACTTTATGT
>CAZTES010000353.1:0-2484 GCA_964612275.1 uncultured Rikenellaceae bacterium | reverse complement strand
TGAGAATTTGTCAAGAGGATACGACGATCTCAAACCCGGGTTTCGATATCACACCTCCACACCTTGTAACGGGCCTGATAACCGAAAGAGGGATATGTGAGGCGAATGAAAAAGCAATGGTAAGCTTGTTTCCATCATTTGGGAAAAGTATTTGAATATTTTAGTTCATAGAAAATACGAATTTATCTCTTTGACAGTCACAAGGGTATCGCAACGAGGGGAGGATATCCGGTGGGCAGATTGGATTAGGTGATAGTTTTTCATACCACCTCCCCCCTGACAGAAATCGCCAGGGGTACTCCTCCTATCTTAGGAGGAGAATTTGGTGTTTTGAAATTATTACATATGGTATTCAGAATTCATAATAATCCTGAAATGATTATAAATGAAATTTTAGGTAAAAGCAAAAAAGATTAGATATTAGGAATTCCCCTCCTTGACAGCCCCAAAGGGATCCCTATGGGAGAGGGGTGGATCCCGCCTTGGCGGGAGACGGGGTGGTGGATTAACTAATAATCAACATGAATGATAATATGAAGGTATAACATTTCATGACAAATGAAGGAACCATAAAATTTGAATGTTACTGGGAAAAGACCGGAACGATCGTCAGTGGCGAGGTGTTGAAAGAGCTGAATCGCTGGAGAGAGGTGTTGTATGATCTGAAGCTGATCGGTGCATACCCGGATGGCGTTGGTTATGGGAACATTAGTGTTCGTACAAAACCCGCGGATCGGTTCATCATTACCGGATCAAGTACCGGTAAACAGAAGCACCTGACCCAGCTGGGCTATTCACTGGTAACAAGGTATAGTCTGTCAAAGAATAACCTCTACTGCAAGGGACCTGTCATCGCCTCCTCCGAATCGTTAAGCCATGCTGCCATTTATGAGACGGATCCTGATGTGCATGCCGTAATCCATATTCACCACCCGGAATACTGGGAACAACTGATGGACCGGGTCCCTGTTACTGCCCCGTATGCAGAGTTTGGAACACCTGAAATGGCCCGTGAAATTATCCGGCTGTTTCGCGAAACCGATGTAGCCGTAAAGAAGATCCTGGTAATGGGAGGACATAAAGAGGGAATCATTACCTTTGGAAAAGACCTGGACGAAGCCGGAAGTTACCTGCTGGCATATATTAATTCAATTATATAATGCATGGTTCTGATGGAAAATAAAATCCCCCTTGATCCCCCTTTTCAAGAAAGGGGGACAACATGAATGAGGGATAGAAATCGTCCCCCTTGTGCCATAGGCATGCCTTCGGCAGCGAAGCCCGTCCGACCGGAGGTCATCCGGGCGGAGGGGACTTAAGGGGGATTATGGTAATAGGCAAATGAAATCCCCCACGAACGTGAAACCGTCCCCCTTAACAAAGGGGGAATTAAAAGGGGGATTGAAAAATATAACTATATGTCACATAAAAGAGGATACAATAAAAATCTGAAACCTCTTGCCCGCCAGCTTAGGAAAGAAGGGACTAAAGGAGAAGCTATTTTATGGAAATATGCATTGCGTACCAGAAAAATGAAGGGATACCAGTTTAACAGGCAATTTACAGTTGGCGACTATATTATAGACTTTATTTGCAGGAAACTTCAATTGGTAATCGAGATTGATGGATCCACACACAATTATAGGGGAGCGGATGATTATAAAAAACAGAAGTTCTTAGAGGAATTGGGCTTTACGATAATGAGATTCAGTGAAGGGCAGGTGATATACAGAATTGATGATGTAGTTGGTGAGATATATAAATCAGTAGAAAAGTTAGAAAAAGAAAATAAAATCCCCCTTGATCCCCCTTTTCAAGAAAGGGGGACGACGTAAGATTAAATTTATTTATCCACGCTGCTGACAAGGCAAGTTTGGCGGAGACGGAATTACATATCTACTCAAACATGACAAAAATAGGCATTATCGGCGGTTCCGGGCTGGAGGATCCGGATTTGCTCAAAAAACCGGAATCCGTATCCATGGATACTCCGTTTGGCAAACCCAGTTCGGAAGTACTCCAGGGAGAGATCAATGGCATAAAGGTGGCTATTCTTTCCCGTCATGGCAGGCAGCATGAGATTCCTCCAACCCAGGTGAATAACCGGGCGAATGTTTATGCTCTGAAAGAAGTGGGTTGTATGCACCTTCTCACAACCACTGCCTGCGGCAGTTTGAGGGAAGAGATCGGGCGGGGGGATCTGGTGATACCGGATCAGTTCATCGACTTTACCCGCCACCGGGATGTCAGTTTTTACGAATCGTTTGAGGATGGAAATTTAAAGCATGCCGCTATGGCTGACCCCTTTTCAGCAGAACTTCGGAGTTGTTTGCTCGAAGCAGCAAACAAGCTGGACCTGCCGGTACATCCCACCGGCACTATCCTCACCATCGAAGGACCACGATTTTCAACCCGTGCTGAATCCAGAATGTTTCGCCTGTGGGGTGCTGACCTGATCAACATGTCCATTGCACCGGAAGTGAT
>CAZTES010000352.1:0-2485 GCA_964612275.1 uncultured Rikenellaceae bacterium | reverse complement strand
AGTTTATGGACCAGACAAACCCGCTGGCTGAGATGACCCACAAACGAAGAATGTCCGCCCTGGGTCCCGGAGGACTTTCCAGAGAGAGAGCCGGTTTTGAAGTGAGAGACGTTCATTATACCCACTATGGCCGGTTGTGTCCCATTGAAACTCCGGAAGGTCCCAATATTGGACTCATCTCCTCGCTCTGCGTCTATGCCAAGATCAATGACCTGGGATTTATCGAAACTCCCTACCGGAAAGTCGAAGAAGGCAAGGTCAATATGGGAAAATCAGAGGGTGTGCTGTTCCTGAGCGCCGAGGAGGAAGAAGAAAAGGTCATCGCTCAGGCAAATGCCCCCCTGGATGAATCAGGAAGCTTTGTGAATCCCAAGGTGAAAGCACGGTATGAAGGGGACTTCCCACTTGCCGATGCTACGAAGATTGACCTTATGGATGTGGCTCCAAATCAGATCGCATCCATTGCTGCTTCCCTGATCCCCTTCCTTGAACACGATGATGCAAACCGTGCTCTCATGGGATCCAATATGATGCGGCAGGCTGTACCCCTGGTAAAACCGGAAACCCCCATTATTGGAACCGGACTGGAAAGTACCATGGTGAAAGACTCACGGATCCTGTTTGCCGCGGAAGAAGAGGGTATCGTCGAATACGTCGATGCAAACCAAATCGTTATCCGCTATACAAGATCCGATGAGGAAAAATTTGTCAGCTTTGATGATGATGTCAAAGCCTATCATTTGCCAAAATATAAAAAGACAAACCAGAATACCTGCATCAACCTGGTCCCCATTGTTGCTAAAGGACAGAAGGTTAAGAAAGGAGAGATTCTTTCCGAAGGATATGGCACACAAAATGGGGAACTCTCCCTGGGTAGAAACCTGATGGTGGCATTTATGCCATGGAAAGGGTACAATTTTGAGGATGCAATCGTCATTTCTGAGAACGTCGTCAGGGAAGATATCTTTACCTCCATTCACATCGATGAATACCTTCTTGAGGTCCGTGATACCAAAAGAGGACTGGAGGAACTGACATCCGATATTCCCAATGTAAGTGAGGAAGCAACCAGGAACCTGGATGAGAACGGACTGATCCGGATTGGGGCTCATGTCCTGCCGGGTGACATCCTTATTGGTAAGATCACACCGAAAGGTGAATCGGATCCTTCGCCGGAAGAAAAACTGTTGCGTGCTATTTTTGGGGATAAAGCCGGAGATGTGAAGGATGCATCCCTCAAAGCCGGACCCTCTCTGGAAGGTGTTGTGATTGATAAGAAATTATTTTCACGCTCCATAAAAGACAGGAAATCGAAGTCGGTTGAGAAACCGATATTGGACAAAATAGAAAACGACTTCAGGAAAAACGTGGAGGATTTGAACAATAACCTTGTCGATAAACTTTTTATCCTCGTGAATGGAAAGACATCACAGGGAGTTAAGGATTTCTTGAATGCCGATGTGATTCCCAAGGGGACCAAATTTACGCTCAAGCAACTCCAGGGAATTGATTTTCTAAATGTTAATCCTTCAAAATGGACGACCGATAAGAAGAAAAACGAAACCATTAAGCTATTGCTTCACAACTACCTGATCAAATACAAGGAGATCGATGGTGAATACAAAAGGAAGAAATACAATATATCCATAGGCGATGAATTGCCTGCCGGGATTATCCGGCTGGCAAAAGTATACATTGCTAAAAAGAGAAAGATAAAAGTGGGGGATAAGATGGCCGGGCGGCATGGGAATAAGGGAATTGTTGCCAAAATTGTCCGCCAGGAAGATATGCCGTTCCTGGCTGATGGCACACCGGTGGATATCGTGCTTAACCCATTGGGAGTCCCTTCCAGAATGAACCTTGGCCAGATTTATGAAACAGTACTGGGCTGGGCAGGCAAAAAGCTCGGGCTCTACTTTTCAACTCCCATTTTCGACGGCGCTTCTCTTGATCAGATTACGGAATATACGGAAAAAGCAGGATTGCCACCCTATGGAAAAACCTATTTGTATGATGGGGGTACCGGCGAGCGGTTTGACCAACCGGCAACCGTTGGTGTGATCTATATGCTAAAACTGGGTCATATGGTCGATGATAAGATGCATGCCCGGTCAATCGGACCCTATTCACTCATTACACAACAGCCCCTGGGAGGGAAAGCCCAGTTTGGCGGACAACGTTTTGGGGAAATGGAAGTATGGGCCATTGAAGCCTTCGGAGCATCCCATATTCTGCAGGAGATCCTGACGGTTAAATCAGATGACGTCATTGGAAGGGCAAAGGCTTATGAATCAATAGTTAAGGGAGAGCCCATGCCCGTACCCGGAATCCCCGAGTCCCTGAATGTCCTGCTGCATGAATTGCGTGGACTGGGCCTCAGTATGAATCTTGAATAGTATTTTCAGCTTTGTTTGGATCACAAGAGAATGGTCCATCAGTGTAGTCATTGAAATCTTAATAATATAACATATGTCTTTCAGAAGAG
>CAZTES010000351.1:0-2505 GCA_964612275.1 uncultured Rikenellaceae bacterium | reverse complement strand
GATCCCGGCTGCCGGTTTTGATATTATCGGACTTCCGGTTACCGGACTGAAAAGAAAGTTTGTCCTGAAAAACATTGGGGTGATGATTAATCTGTTGATCAGTATGATCAAGGCAAGAAAAATTATTCGGGGATACAAACCCGATGTGGCTGTTGGGGTGGGCGGATATGCCAGTGGACCAATCCTGACCCTTGCTGTACGCAAAAAAATTCCAACATTGATACAGGAACAAAATTCATACGCCGGAATTACCAATAAAATACTGGCAAAAAAAACCGACAAAATATGTGTCGCTTACGAGGGAATGGAAAAATTCTTCCCGGCAGATAAGATTGTATTGACCGGAAATCCTGTCCGTGAAGAACTCGAAAATATTGAAAAGAAGCGGGAAGATGGATTGAAATATTTTAATCTTGACCCCGGCCTGCCTGTTGTTTTAATCCTTGGAGGAAGCCTGGGAGCACAAACAATAAACGAAAGCGTATGGAAACATCTGGACCTGATTGCCGAAAGCAAAATCCAATGGTTATGGCAGACTGGTAAATTGTACCATACCCAGGCGCTGGAAAAAACTGCTGCCTTGGTAGCAGAAAACCTGAAAGTGCACGAGTTTATCCAGTGTATGGATCTGGCTTATGCAGTAGCTGACCTTGTGGTGTCAAGAGCAGGAGCCGGCACAATCTCAGAATTATGCCTTGTGGCAAAACCGGCAATATTGATCCCTTCACCCAATGTGGCCGAAGACCATCAAACAAAAAATGCAAAAACCCTCGTGGAGAAGGGAGCGGCTATCCTCGTCAAAGATCAGGATGCCAATCAGGTATTAATCCGAAAAACACTCGACCTGGTTGATAATAAAAACCTGCTGAAAGATCTTTCCCGTAACATCGGAATGATGGCAATAAAAAATTCAGCAGAGAAAATTGCAGGTGAGATCATTGCATTAATGAAACAGTGAACAGTGGATTTAGAAAAGATACATAGGATCTATTTTATTGGCATCGGAGGAATTGGAATGAGTGCCCTAGCAAGATATTTCCTGATGGGAGGATATAATATTGCCGGGTATGACAGAACGCCAACATCACTAACCGGTGAGTTGTCAAAAGAGGGATGTCTTATTCATTATCAGGATGACCTGACACGGGTTCCGGATGAATTCAAAAAGCCTGAATCCCGGCATACAACACTGGTCGTTGTTACCCCTGCCATACCACCTGACCATACCGAACTATCCTATTTCAAAAAACAATCGTTTACCATATTGAAACGATCCGAACTGCTCGGATTGATCACCCGGCATGCAAAAGGCATTGCCGTTGCCGGCACACACGGGAAAACTACGGTTTCAACAATGATTGCCCATATCTTGAAGCAATCGGAACTGGATTGCACTGCTTTCCTGGGAGGGATATCAAAGAATTATAACAGTAATTTGATCACCGGAAAAGGCGATCTCGTTGTAATGGAAGCGGATGAATATGACCGGTCATTCCTGCAGCTTCATCCATGGATCGCTGTCATTACATCTGTGGATGCAGATCATCTGGATATTTATGGGAATTATCAAAACCTGGAAGAGGCATTCCTCAACTTTGCAAGTCAGGTCAGTGAAGGAGGAAGCATCCTGATAAAAAAAGGAGTGAAGATCGGCAGGAAATTACCGGAACGGATCAGGACCTATAGTTATTCCCTTGAAACAGAAGCTGACTTTTATGCAGTAAATATTAAGAGAAGAGATCATTTTTATCTGTTTGATGCCATCACCCCCAATTCCAGGATTGAAAATATACACATGGGCTATACCGGGCTGATGAATGTTGAAAATGCAATAGCAGCCATTGGGGTAGCATCACTCCTGAAAGTGCCGGCTGAAACAATCAAAAAAGCACTGCTTCATTTCTCAGGAGTGAAGCGAAGATTCGATATCCAGCTGTACCGTGAAAACCTGGTTTTTATCGATGATTATGCCCACCATCCCGAAGAAATAAAACGATGCATCAATGCGGTTCGTGAACTGTTACCAGGAAGAAGAATAATCGGGATTTTTCAACCGCACCTTTTCAGCAGAACAAGAGATTTTGCTGCTGAATTTGCCCGAAGCCTGGAGCTTCTGGATCGATTGATCCTCCTGGATATATATCCGGCAAGGGAAAAACCGATTGAAGGGATTGACGCTAAACTGATACTGGATCGGACGAATCTGGAAGACAAAATGCTCTGCTCAAAAGCAGAGTTAATCCGGATAATTGAAGAAGAAAATGTTGAAGTAGTGGTTACCATGGGTGCTGGAGATATCGATAGGCTGGTTGATCCAATACGGGAAATTCTGATGAAACGGGAAAATGGGAAATAGATTGGTTCAATGAAAAAACTGAAAAACATATTGATCGCTGTCGGTATACTGGGTTACCTCATCGTGGTATTGGGATTAACCGGGGAAAATTCAAAAAGCAGGATCTGTAATAAGATCGATATCAACATCACCGATTCAATGGAAAATGG
>CAZTES010000350.1:0-2511 GCA_964612275.1 uncultured Rikenellaceae bacterium | reverse complement strand
TGTTCCGCATCCGGGTTCGGGAAATGAATGTAAACCTCGTGGCTGTTGATGAATCTCACTGTATATCCCAATGGGGCTACGACTTCAGACCATCCTATTTGAAAATTTCCAAGCTTCGTGAAATCTTCCCTGATGTACCCTTCCTGGCATTAACCGCTACTGCCACAACGGATGTTGTGGATGATGTCCAGGAAAAATTGAAGTTCAGGGAGAAGAATGTGTTGAGAAGCAGCTTTAACCGGAAAAACCTGGTGTACCTGGTTCGAAACGTTGAGGATAAACAAAAGTACCTGCTGAAAACAGTTAAAAAAGTGAAGGGGTGCGGAATCATTTATGTCAGGACCAGGAAAAAAGCCCAGGAGATCTCCCTCTTTCTGAAAGAAAATAGTATCTCCGCCAGCTTTTACCATGCCGGATTGACCAATAAAGTCCGGACACTCAAGCATCAGGACTGGAACAAGGGGAAAACAAGGATTATTGTAGCGACCAATGCCTTCGGCATGGGAATTGATAAACCGAATGTTCGGTTTGTAATTCATTATGACCCGCCGGATTCGCTGGAAGCTTACTTCCAGGAAGCGGGAAGGGCTGGGAGGGACGACAGGAAAGCCTGGGCTGTTCTCCTGTTCAGTGATTCGGATAAGCAGAACCTTCCCAAAAGAGTGAACTATAGCTTCCCTGAAATCGTCCAGGTAAAGCGGCTCTATGAAGCATTGGGCAACTTTTTTCAAATCCCCGTCGGGGGAGGGAAATTCGGTGTGTATGATTTTAATATCAATGAGTTTTGCAGGATTTACAAGTTCCACATGGTGGTAGCCTTCAATGGCTTGAAAGCCCTGCAACGGGAAGGATACATTGAACTGACTGAGGAACTTAATAACTCGTCAAAAGTCCATTTCCTGGTGGAACGTGAGGATCTGTATAAATTTCAGGTGGCAAACAAACAGTTTGATGGATTCATCAAGCTGCTCCTGCGATCCTATACCGGATTGTTTACCGAGTTTATCAGTATTGATGAAGCCTCACTTGCCAGAAAAGCAAACATTGACCCTGACCTGGTCTATCAGTTCCTGAAAAAATTGAATAACCTGAAGATCATCCGGTATATCCCGCAACGAAAAACTCCGTTGATCATCTTTACTGAAGAACGATTGGATAATAAAAACCTGCTTATCTCTGCGAACAATTACCGGAAAAGAAGGGATATTTACGTCAAAAAGCTGGATCAAATAACCCACTATGCCTCCCAGGCCGATACCTGCCGTAACCAATACCTGCTGAATTATTTCGGAGAAACAAATACCACTGCCTGTGGGATGTGTGATGTTTGTACCCGGAATGCTGAACAGGATCTTAGCAAACCGGAATTTAACCGTATGGTGAACGATATAAATGAATGCCTGACTGAAACCCCACTCCTGCTTGATGAACTGGTCGACCGCCTTGATGATAAAGAAGAGAAAATATTGAATGTTGTTCAGTGGCTGCTTGATCAGGGTACGATTTTTTACCAGCAGGATAACAAACTGAGGTGGAAAGGATAGTATGAATATTCTTTGTATCTTCGATGGCTGTTGAATGAACATGCATCAATGTATCAAAAATCTATAACCAAAGAGGAGGTGAAACGGTTACAACCCGGTCGCTTTAACGGGGAAGTGATGATCATGGATCGAAACAGTGGCGTTCCACGGGAGGTGATACGGGAAATGATGAATTACCCACTCCTTGGTTTTGATACAGAGTCCAGACCCTCATTCAGAAAGGGCAGGAAGAACAAGCTGGCTCTATTGCAACTGGCTACTGATCAGCAGGCTTATCTAATCCGGTGCAACCAGATAGGATTACCCGGACCAGTCATGGACATTCTCCGCAACCCGAATATCCTCAAAGTGGGTGTAGCAATTCGTGACGATATTAAAGGACTTCAAAAATTTGCCGCTTTCGAACCCCGTGGATTCATCGAACTTCAAGATTATGTGAGCCGGTTTGGAATTGAAAACAATGGCTTGCGCGGAATCGCCGCCATTGTCTTAAACATTAAAATTTCGAAATCGCAACAACTATCCAACTGGGAAAACAACAGGTTGTCCGATGCCCAGGTAATCTATGCTGCCACCGATGCATGGGCATGCCATGCGATCTTTCAGAACCTGTCAGCAAATCAAGATGACTAACATTATTCTGAAGTCAGGCAAAGATCAATCGATTCGCCGAAAACATCCGTGGATCTTCTCCGGTGCGATTAAAAAGATCATGGGCCCGGTCAAAGAGGGAGACCTGGTACAGGTGTTTGATAACAAGGACAATTTTCTGGCTCTCGGACATTACCAGGTCGGTTCAATCGCCGTCCGGGTGATCTCTTTTGAAAAGGTGGAGATCGATCAAAATTTTTGGAATGAGAAAATAGACCAGGCCTATAGGATCAGGCAAATGCTCGATTTGACCGATAATCAGGAGACAAATGCTTACCGGTTTTGCAATGGGGAAGGGGATGGCATACCGGGCTTG
>CAZTES010000349.1:0-2534 GCA_964612275.1 uncultured Rikenellaceae bacterium | reverse complement strand
GGTAGTTCCCGGTTTCTGCACTGAGGCCATACAGGAACTGGGCAAAAATGATCCCTGAATTGCCACGGGCACCATCCAGTGCTGCTGTGGCAATGTTATCGGCAGTTGCCTTGTACGAATAATCGGGTTTGATATTATCAATGATCGAGCGGACGGTTGATGCAAGGTTTGTACCCGTATCGGCATCGGGAACGGGAAAAACATTGATCCTGTTAATTTCCATCTGGTTTTCCAGGATCTTTTTTGAACCGGCAAGAAAGAGAAAATAGAGGTTCTTCCCGTTCAGCTTGGTTATTTTGGGTAAAAGTTGTACCATGCCAGCGATTATATAATCAATGTAAAAATAGTGAATAATTAAAAGAATGCATCCTTAGACCTGGTTATTTTTCAAACAGTTGTTGCGGGTTGCGGGTTGCGGGTTACGGGTTGCGGGTTACGGAATGATGCCTTGCCTGCCACGTTTACCCCATGAAATCCTTTTTATTTCATCGGGGAAGGAGCATATTTCACTGTGGATGAGTGAAGATTCGGATGCATGAGGCACGGGGATTGGAGCATGGGGTATAGGGCCTGGGAAGGATGATCCTCCGTTGCTAAAGCTCTGGAGGATGAGGGATGAGGAATTTCCTGGGTACTCATGTACACAATAAGGCTATATGTCGAAGGGCTAAGTCCCTATGCTCCCACCTCGGTGGGAGCTTCATTTTACTGTGCTGCATGCTTATCGTACAACGATCCTCCGGATCGTTGTAACGAACCAGAGGATCGTTTTACTTTGACGTTCTGCACATTGATCCTGGTATGAGAACCCGTTTGGAACTGAAAGGAATGACAGGTAAAATACTCCTGTTCGTCTCTTGTTTACCAGCTCCACAGGGGCTGTAAACTGAAAACCCGAAGAGAACATGCTGAAGCATGTTATATCCCGGATCTTAGAACCGCAGGGTAAACAGAGTAAACTGACCCGGTTCCGATTTTACAGCAATCGATCCCTTGTGCAGTCGCATGATTTGCCGGACAAGGCTGAGTCCGATACCGGATCCCTTTTTTTTCGTTGTGAAAAACGGAATGAATATCTTATCGATGTCCTCCGGAGAGATCCCCTTTCCATTATCACGCACCTCGATAAGAATCTGGTGATTCCGGCTCGATACCTCAATAGTAATTACCGGATCTTCCACCTCGTGTAATGCATCAATAGCGTTCATGATCAGGTTGATCAGTACCCGTTCAATCATTTCATGATCCGCATCGATTACCGGATCTTTTTCTGAACAACGGATCTGCAGGTCGATATTCCATTTCCCGATCTCTGATTTCATGAGTGTTTTCAGGTGGTTAAGCAAAGGAATGACATGAACTTCAGTAAAGGCCGGTTTCGGAAGCCGGGTAAGGTTTTTATAGGTTCCAACAAAATCCAGCAGGCCTTTGCTTCTTTTTTCAATGGTTTTCATTCCTTCCAGCATATCATCCAGGTCATTCGAATCCAGTTCTGCAAGGTTACTGATGCCGTGGCCCTCTCTTTCCAGCATCTCATTGATGGCTGTACTTAAGGAGGAGACGGGAGTCACGGAATTCATGATCTCATGGGTAAGCACACGGATCAGTTTTTGCCAGGATTCCAGCTCCTGTTCCTCCAGTTCCGTTTTAATGTTCTGCAGGGAAACCAGCCTGAAGGTTTTCTCCTGGATCTTAAAAACCGTTCCTTTCAGGGACAATCCTACCATTTCTCCATTGATCAGGGTTTTTACCAGCAAACCGTTTTCCGTATTGGCTTTTTTCACCGCTTCAAGGAGTTTTTTATCCAGTTTCCCAATTCCCCCGATGTGCGTCAGCCGCTTCATATTAAACAGGTCTTTTGCTGCCTGGTTCACCAGGTGGATGTCACCTTCTGCATCAAAACAGATCAATGCCACGTTGATATGCTCAATGATCATTTGCAGGTACTGGTAATGGATCTCCTTTTCAATCCGTACATTCCTGAATTCATACATCACTTCGTTCATAGCATCGTGCAGGAGAGCATAAGATTTATCCCTGAATTTTACCGAGTAGATGGATGAGAAGTCTTTGTTTTTAATGGATTGGAGGAAATTTCCAAGATCCCGGTTGGTCCGTTCGACATACCGGATCAGGCCGATCATCACAAGCAAGGCGCAGAGGGCTGAAATAACGGAAGCGATATACCAGCTTGGCTGGTTGACGGCAAACACAAAAGCGGCCATAAATGCTCCGATGATGGCCACCCGGATAACCACCTGGATCCTGAATTTTCTATATACCATATTTTTCCATTTTCCGGTAGATTGTTGTTCTTCCCAGTCCCAGCTCTTTGGCTGCTTTGCTGACATTTCCGCCATGTTTTTTCAGGGCATCGGAGATGGTCTTTTTTTCTATCTCTTCCAGGTTCAATATTTCCCGGGTTGACTGCCGTTTGCTAACATCCGCGATAAAATCCTCCAGGTTGATCACCCGATCTTCTGTCATGATGATGGCGCGTTCCACCAGGTGTTGCAGTTCACGAACGTTTCCGG
>CAZTES010000348.1:0-2551 GCA_964612275.1 uncultured Rikenellaceae bacterium | reverse complement strand
TTGTGGGTTGCTAACTGGATGTTTGTATTCTTATCGATGATTCTCATTTCCGCCAGCCGTCCGATCACGATATTCATCTTCCTCCCCTCTTCATCCTGTTTTTCGACACTTCTAAGTTCCTCGATCTCAATTTTCCCGTCGTATTTCGCAATAACACTTGAGTCGGTGGTAATATTTGAAGCCGTACCACCCACATGGAAAGTCCGAAGGGTCAGCTGTGTACCCGGTTCGCCGATCGACTGGGCAGCAATGACACCTACGGCTTCTCCCTTCTGCACCATTCTTCCGGTTGCGAGGCTCCTGCCATAGCATTTTGCACAGACTCCCCGTGTTGATTCACAGGTCAGAACAGAACGGATTTCAACCTGTTCCAGCGGAGATTCCTCAATTGTTCTTGCCACCGATTCTGTCAGTTCTTCCCCTGCAGAAACAATCAATTCTCCGGATAAGGGGTGATAGATATCATGGACTGTTGTTCGACCCAGAATTCGTTCATACAACGATTCGACCACCTCTTCATTGTTTTTAATGGCTGTTGCCAGGAGTCCCCTGAGTGTTCCACAATCTTCCTCTGCAATAATAACATCCTGCGACACATCCACCAACCGTCGGGTAAGGTAACCGGCATCGGCAGTTTTGAGTGCTGTGTCTGCAAGTCCTTTTCTGGCACCGTGTGTAGAGATAAAATATTCAAGTACTGACAACCCCTCTTTAAAATTGGATAAAATTGGGTTTTCAATGATCTCCGAGCCGGTTGATCCGGACTTCTGCGGTTTAGCCATCAACCCCCTCATGCCAGACAATTGCCTGATCTGCTCTTTGGATCCCCTGGCTCCGGAATCCAGCATCATATATACGGGGTTAAATCCCTGCTTATCAGACGACAACTGTTTCATCAGGGATTGAGTAAGTTTGGCATTGGTATGGGTCCAGATATCGATAATCTGATTATACCGTTCATTGTTGGTAATAAAGCCCATGTTATAATTGTTCACAACATCTTCCACCTGTTCATATCCTTCATCCACGAATGCAATTTTCTCATTGGGGACAATCACATCGTCCAGGTTAAAGGAAAGTCCACCTTTAAACGCCATGGTATAACCCAGGTTTTTAATATCATCCAGGAACCGGGCTGTTGCTGCTGTACCGGTTTTCTTTAATACATCTCCGATAATATCCCGCAATGATTTTTTCGTCAGCAGGTCATTTATAAAACCAACTTTATCAGGAACAAACTGATTAAATATTACCCGTCCAACTGTCGTTTCAATCAATTTCTTTACTGCTTCACCGTTTTCATAATCCGTTACCTTTACCTTGATGATGGCATGCAAATCCACTTTCCTTTCATTATAAGCAATGTTCACCTCTTCCGGGGAGTAGAAAGTCAGGTTTTCTCCTCTGACCTGTTCATCTTCCGTACTTCTTCTTGCTTTGGTAATGTAATATAATCCAAGGACCATATCCTGGGAGGGAACTGTAATTGGAGCCCCATTGGCAGGATTCAGGATATTATGGGAAGCCAGCATCAGGATTTGTGCTTCAAGGATAGCTGCATTTCCAAGGGGAAGGTGAACAGCCATCTGGTCTCCGTCAAAGTCAGCATTAAAGGCTGTACAAACCAACGGATGCAACTGGATTGCTTTTCCTTCTATCAATTTTGGTTGAAAAGCCTGAATTCCCAAGCGGTGGAGTGTAGGAGCACGGTTTAGCAATACCGGATGGCCTTTCAGCACGTTTTCAAGGATATCCCACACAACCGGGTCTTTGCGGTCAACGATCTTTTTTGCTGATTTAACAGTTTTTACAATTCCGCGTTCGATAAGTTTTCTGATGATAAATGGTTTATACAGTTCTGCAGCCATATCTTTGGGCAATCCACATTCATGCAGCTGCAGTTCCGGACCGACGACGATTACCGAACGTGCTGAATAATCAACACGTTTCCCCAGCAGGTTTTGGCGGAATCTTCCCTGTTTTCCTTTCAGGCTATCGCTCAATGATTTCAACGGCCTGTTTGCATCCGTTTTCACTGCATTGGCTTTTCTGGAATTATCAAAAAGGGAATCAACGGCTTCCTGGAGCATTCGTTTTTCATTTCTCAGGATCACTTCGGGTGCTTTGATTTCGATCAGTCGTTTCAGTCGATTATTCCGGATAATGACACGCCGATACAGGTCATTCAGGTCGGACGTTGCAAACCTCCCACCATCAAGGGGAACCAATGGCCGCAATTCCGGTGGTATGACCGGAACGACTTTGACGATCATCCATTCCGGGCGGTTTACCTTTTTTGATACACGAAAGGCTTCAACCACCTGCAATCGTTTCAATGCCTCATTTTTCCGCTGCTGGGAGGTCTCATTATTGGCTTTATGCCTGAGGGTATAGGAGAGGTCGTCCAGGTCCAACCGGGACAGTAACTGATGAAGGGATTCGGCACCCATATCCGCGATAAACTTATCCGGATCGGAATCCTCCAGGTATTGATTTTCTTTGGGCAGGGATTCAACGATTTCAAGGTACTCCTCTTCGGTCAGAAAATCGA
>CAZTES010000347.1:0-2552 GCA_964612275.1 uncultured Rikenellaceae bacterium | reverse complement strand
TGAAAATAGGATCGTTGGATCCCCATTTTTTTTGCTGCTTTGCTGACGTTTCCTCCGGTCTTTTTCAGTGCATCCAGCAGGAACTGCTTTTCAATTTCATCGACCGCTTCGTTTATGGCGTGTTGTTTGTATTCCTTGAATTCCTCCCAGTTTTCAGGAAAGTCATATTTCAGGTGGTCTTTTGGAAGATCACTGAATTCCTTCGGAAGGTGTTTGGGTTCAATGACCTCTCCATCACACAGGATGGCAACACGTTCAACGGTATTTTTCAATTCCCTGATATTCCCGGGCCAATGATACTTCTCAAAGATTTCAATTGCTTCCGGAGAGAAATGTTGCGCACTGATCTGGCTCCTTGAACGAATCCGTTGCAAGAAGGAATTTGCCAGGGTAACGATATCTTCCTTTCGTTCACGCAGCGGGGGAAGATGAACGGGAATTACCTGCAGCCGGTAAAACAGATCCTCGCGGAAACTTTTTTCATCTACCATGTGGGTCAGATCACGGTTGGAAGCGGATATCAGCCGGATATCAATATCCCGTTCCACGGTATCGCCTACCCTGCGCAATTTGAAGGTTTCGAGGACGCGCAGCAGCTTGCTCTGTATCTCCAGGCTGATGTTTGATACCTCATCCAGGAAGAGTGTTCCTTTGTTTGCCACTTCGAAGAGACCCTGCTTGGTGGAAATAGCGCCCGAAAAGGAGCCCTTGACATGCCCGAACAGTTCACTCTCAAGCAGTGTGGGAGTCAATGAGCTGCAGTCACAGGCAATGAAGGGATGCCCCTTCCGCAGGCTCAGGGTATGGATCAGTTTGGCTATGACCTCCTTCCCGGTGCCGCTTTCCCCGGTAATCAGGATGTTGCTGTCTGTAGGGGCTACCCGGTTAACCACGGAAAATACCTGTTGCATTTTCGAACACTCCCCGATGATTCCGTTAAAACCTTTGTGGATATCCAGTTCTTTTTTCAGGGCAATATTTTCCTTTATCAGGTCAGAGTGATCAATGACTTTCTTTATCACGATTTTCAGCTCCTCGGGAGTAAAGGGTTTGCTGATATAATCTGCAGCCCCCAGTTTCAATGCCCCAACAGCAGTTTGAACAGTAGCATATCCTGTAATGATGATCACTTCGGAAGAGATACCTTTTGATTTAATGTTTTCCAGGATCTCCATGCCTTCGATTTCCGGAAGGACCAGGTCAAGAAGAATAACATCATAATTTCCTGACAAAGCCTCAACCAGCCCGCGTTTGGCATTTTGCTGAAACGTTACGTCGTAATTCTCCTGCGACAGTACCCGTTCACAACTGATCCCGATAATCGATTCATCGTCGATTACCAATATCTTTCTTTTATCGGATACCTTGTTGTTGTTATCCATTTGATCTTCCATTGTTTTCAATCGGTTTTGGTGATTCTTCGGAATCTGATGTACAGGGAAGGGAAACGGTAAATGTTGTACCACTGCCCACCTTGCTTTCACATTGGATTGTTCCGTAATGTTGCTGAATAATACCGTAACTGATGCTCAATCCCAATCCTGTACCCTGCCCTACCGGTTTGGTTGTATAAAAGGGATCAAAGATTTTATCTATCTCTTTGTCGGCAATTCCACAGCCCGAATCACTAATAGCAACCAGAATCTTCTCCTCATCGTGTGTGGTGGATATTGTTATTTTACCCTCCCCCTCAATGGCTTCTCCGGCATTCAGCAGGAGGTTCAGGAACACCTGTTGGATCTGATTTTTGTCCACAAGGATCGACGGAAGGTCGGTGTCATACATTTCTTCTATTTTGATTTTTCGAAATTCTTTCTGACTGGTGACCAGTTTCAGTAACTGTTGGACAATTTCATTCAGGTTTATCGATTCTTTGTTTGGCGTGGATTGGCGGGCAAAATCCAACAGGTTTCTCACGATTTCACGCACCCTTTTCGTTTCCTGTATGATGACATCCAGATCTTTTATATCATCATCATCCTGGCTTCTTTCCTTTAACAGGTGGCTGAATGTCAGCACACCGGTAAGGGGATTGTTGATCTCATGTGCAACTCCTGCAGCAAGACGTCCGATTGAAGCAAGTTTTTCACTTTGCAGGATCTGTTGCTGTGTGTCTTCTTTCATCTGTTTCTCATGCTCTTCGATTGCTTCTGCCATCTGGTTGATCGTTTTGCATAACAGTCCGATCTCTCCTTTGGGACGGAGGTTGCAACGGGCGGATAGGTTCCCTTTCATCATCTCTTTGCTCACCTGGACGATCGAATCAATGGGTTTGATCATCATTCTCGTATAGAAGAACATAAGAGAGAGACTTGTAACCGCCGTTATGGACAAGGTGATGATAAAGAATACAAGGATGATTTTTTGCGGATGCTTGAAAGGCTGTTCCAGCAATCCAACATAGAGTGAGCCGATAATGTTACCCTCAATATCCCTGATTGGCTCATAAGCTGTTATGTACCAGTCATTGACCACGAATGCACGATCGGCCCAGATTTTTCCGTTCTGAATCACGTGTTCGTATACTTCACGACTGAGCCGGCTGCCAATAG
>CAZTES010000346.1:0-2565 GCA_964612275.1 uncultured Rikenellaceae bacterium | reverse complement strand
ATTCATATACGCATTGATCAGCGGGGGTATGTTTTCCCCTTTGGCTCGAACTTCCTGAGAGAGAATCTTGTAATCTTCCAGGTAATCCTTCCCGCAAAAGAGTTTTTTTAAGTGCTCCAGGTTCCAATCCAGCTCAAGGGGTTCAATGGGAACAACCAGCTGCTCTTCATCCCTGAAATGCTTCGTGAGAAAATAAAGAATATAATCCCTGCCCTCTTTGTTAAACTGGGGATACATCGTGACCTTACCAAAAAAATAACGGATTTCGGGATTATCAATCATCAGTGCACCTAATCCGTCCCAGAGATTGTCGAGGGCAAACAAACCCTTCCTTGATCCGCTGGTCGACTGATAGGCTGGTTGTACAAAAGATCGTCCTAACTCTCCCAGATGGGGTAAGTAATCACGGATGAATTGATCGGAAAAATGAAACAGCTCCGAGGTCGCTAACTGCTGGGTATCAGTATAACCCCCCTTTGTTTTGTTGCATAAGTAAAACCGGTATCCCCCCAGGATCTCTTTCTCCTCCGGGTTCCAAACAATCAATTGCTGATACGGATCATCCGATGTGTCAAATTCATCGATATCAAGAGCTTTCCCGGTTCCACCTCCCGCGGCTCTGAAGGTTAACTCCCTTAACCTCCCTATTTCTTTCATTAATAAAGGGGAATTATGGTGCGTGAAAATATAAACCTCTTTGTTCCCATTGTTCGTTTTCCGAACGAATCGTTCAGGCGTTAATTCCTTTTCAAGATCCACCCTCGATACGGGAGATATTATTCGTTCCATAAAAGGCTGGTTTTATTCACTTAAATTTAATAAAATAATTGATGACAATTCATCTCAGTACATCATAAAGAAGTTACGTTGCATACACCATTGAATAAATAAGGTCTTTTACCCAATTGGCCCACTCCTGATGGGTTGCGAATTTATCAAACGTTGTGTGGGGAATGGGCTTGCCAAATTTCATACTGATCTTTTTATCCTTCTGCATGAACATCTCATCAAAAAGATAAAACATTTCAATGTTTATTTTTATCCTGAAAAACTTTCTGATGTTGGCAAGAGCATAAAAGAAATTTGAGTTTTTTCCGGAGAAATGGACCGGAATAATGTCTCGTTTATGCTGGATCGCTTTGATGATAAAGTGTTTCTTCCATTCCATATCCATGATTTTCCCGGAACGCTTCCGCGAACATAAACCGGCTGGGAAATAGAGAATCTGAGAGTCCGACCGGTAAGCCTCCTCCATTTGCTGCACGGCTTCCCTCGACTGCCCCCCAAGCTTATTGATGGGAATGAAAATAGACCGGAGATTAGGAATGTTGAACAGAAGATCATTGACAGGAAAAAGCAAATCAGGAAATATCTTCCCCACCTCCTTGATAAATACCATGCCGTCCAATCCACCCAGCGGATGATTTGCCACAAAAATATACCGGCCCTCTCTGGGAATATTCTCCAAACCCTCAACCGTATGAGTTATCTGCATGATGTCGAGCGCCCCATTTATAAACTCCAAACCCTCGAGGTCCCGCTTTTCGGTGAGGATGAGATTAAGATCATCCTGATGGATCACTCGTTTAATGTATCGAAGCAGGAATCCAGGTAGTATCCGGTACAACCCTGGCTTATTCTTACGGATTATTTGATCGATAAATATCCTGTTATCGGAGGTGGTTGATCCTGTATCGCTCATGCATCAAAAATTTGACCTGATGAGTGCAAGAATGAATGCAATACAAAATTATTAAAAATTCGCGTGCTGTACTATAGATAACCAGTTTCAGGGATAAAGTTTTCAACAAAGTGGTAAAAAATGGGTAAAAGTGGTAGAAAGTGGGAAAAATTTCTATATTTTTACATTTTAAGGCGATTTAATCATGACAACCTTCATTGGAGAATATTCGTGCAAAGTAGATGCAAAGGGTCGAATCATGCTGCCTGCAGCTTTTAAAAAGCAGATGCCCTCGACAGCCAATGACAAATTTGTTGTAAAGAAAGACATTTTTGAGCAATGTCTTGTCATGTATCCAATGGATGAATGGGAGAGGCAAAACAAACTGATAAGGAGTAAGTTAAATCCTTATAATAAAGAGCATAACCGGTTCCTTCGAAATTTTTACCGCGGTACGGCAGAGTTGATCCTTGACAGCAATAGCCGGATGTTGATCCCCAAAAGGTTGCTTGAGCTGGTTGGCATAAGGAAAGAGGTTATACTGGCAGGGCAGGATGGTAAAATAGAGATCTGGGCAAAAGATATATACGATAGAGCAGCAGAAGGTGAGGATGAATTTGCATCCCTTGCTGAAAAGATCATGGGTGGTACCTTGGACGAACAGAATGAATAATGACATATCATACACCGGTTCTTTTAAACGAGAGTGTGGATGGATTGGCGGTTAATCCGGAGGGAATCTATGTAGATGCGACATTCGGGGGAGGAGGACATTCAAGGGAAATCATTCAGCGACTAAAAACCGGGCGTTTAATTGCATTTGATCAGGATGAAGATGCTGAAAGAAATGTAATTAAAGACGAACGGTTTTTGTTTATCAATCA
>CAZTES010000345.1:0-2568 GCA_964612275.1 uncultured Rikenellaceae bacterium | reverse complement strand
AGGCTGCACACCTGGCAATCGGAGGTGGATGCCCGGTTTCCTTCACCGAATCCGGCATATATAGAAGAGTAATGCTTAGTCGTATTGCGATTAGTTAATCAATAACCATACACCATGAAAAACAGATCAGCGATCAACCGCAGAAATTTTCTTAAGCTCTCTCTCACTTCAGCTGCAGCATTTACCATTGTACCCCGTCATGTTCTGGGTGGAAATGGATTTGTTCCTCCCAGCGATCAGCTTACCAAAGCCATTATCGGTGTTGGCGGTATGGGTCGTGGCCACATCCGGTATGAAGGAGCAAAACTCCTTGCCATCTGTGATGTGGACGGAGAGCATCTGAAGCTGGCACAGGAAATTTCAGGAAGTGATGTGACATCCTATACCGACTACCGGGAAGTACTGCAGAGGCCCGATATCGGCATTATTCATATTGCCACACCTCCACACTGGCATGGTATCATAGCGGTTGAAGCGGCTCAGGCAGGAAAAGACATCTGGTGTGAAAAACCTATGACCAGAACCATCGGGGAAGGGAAAAAAGTGGTTCAGGCAGTTCAACAAAACGGGAGCATATTCCGCCTGAACACATGGTTCCGGTTTGCAGACCGCTTTTACGGTTTCGGAACAACCGTTAAACCGGTCAAAAAACTGGTTGAAAGCGGTATCCTCGGATGGCCTCTTACTGCCACGATAAATGCAACCACGGGTTTCGACTGGAAATTCTACTGGAGCGGAAGGACACACCTTATTCCTCAAGCGATCCCTGAGCACCTGGATTATAACATGTGGCTTGGCCCTGCTCCCTACAAACCCTATCATCCACACCGGGTACACTCCAGTTTCAGGGGGTACTGGAATTACGATGGTGGAGGACTGGGTGATATGGGACAGCATTACATCGATCCGGTTCAATACCTGCTTGAAAAAGATACTGCGGGCCCGATCCTGATCGAGGTGGATGCACCACAACAACATCCGGATGCAGTAAGCTCATGGAGAAGAATTGAATATACCTACCAGGATGGCTGTAAAATCATTCTCGACGGCGAAAACAGGGATACGAATGCTGCATTCCTTGAAGGACCCGATGGGAAATTATTTAAGGGATTTAAATCAGATATCCCAGACCTGTGGGAGAAAGTGAACATGTTACCTGATCCTGAACCGCAGGTAACCGACTTTGCAACGGCCGTAAGAAACAGGACGAAATTTGCGCTGAACGAGGAAAACGGTCACCGTTCCTGTACCCTTGTTAACCTCGGGAAAATAGCCCTACGGCTTGGCCGTTCATTAAAATTTGATCCGGATAAACAGGAAATTATCGGGGATGAGCTGGCCAATCGACTGATCGATCAGCCCATGAGAGCCCCATGGATAATTTAAAATGGCCATTTTCTAACCAGTAAAGAACAAATCATGATAAATAGAAAAACAATTTTCATTCTCCTGTTCCTGCTGACAGGAAGTATCGTTTTGTGCCAGACCAGGGCAACCGGATCTGATGATCAGCGAACACTGAAAACAAAAGTTGTGGATGTGCTCACCGAAATGCCTGCACAGGATGAAGGTCACTTTAAGAAGTTAATGGAAGAAATGCTCATGCTCGGTGAACCCGGTATACTGATGTTAACCGATATGCTGCAACCACCGGGAGAGGAGGATGATTCCAGGGTACGTTTTGCAATCAGCGGGCTGGCAAAGTACGTAACCAGTACAGGTTACGAGGATGGGCGTGAACTCTTTAATTCATCCCTTATGAATGCTATTGAGAAGAATGAAAATGACTACATCCGGTCCTTCCTCCTCAGCCAGTTGCAATTCTCCGGTACCGGTAATGTCGTACCATCCCTGGGGAAATTTCTCACGCATGATTTCCTTTGCGAACCGGCCGTTCAGGTACTGGTATCCATCAAATCACCGGAATCAGAGGAAGAACTGCTGAAAGCACTGGGAAAATCCTCCGGAGCGAACCAAATTACCCTTGTGAAAGCACTGGGGGATCTGGGTTCAATCAAAGCTCTTGATGAGATCAAAAAGCTTGCCGTTTCCGAACAGATAGAACTTCGAAAGGTCAGTCTCTATGCACTTGCTAATTCCGGGACTCCGGATGGTGAAAAGATCCTGTTCGAAGCCGCAAATAAAACAGGGTTTCAGTATGAACAAACAGGAGCAACACAATCGTACATGCTCTTTATTAAGCGAACCGGTGAGGCGGGTGAAAAGAAGGCTGTGGAAAGAATGTGCCATTACCTCATGGATCATGCCCCATCCAACATCCGCAGTCAGGCTCTCTCATTGCTCATAATTTTCAAAGGTGATGAAGGAGATCAATGCGGTGAAAGAAACGCTCCTGTTTATTAAGAGTGACCAGGTGGTGCCAGCTATCCATAATGCACTGGATGAAATGCCTCCCACAAGCAAGGCAGCTTTGTACGAAGTATTGGCAAGCCGTGATCCCGATGGATTCCATGATCTTGCGATACAGGAGTCTGGAAATCCTGAAAAAGAGATCAGAATGGCAGCCTATGCTGCTCTGGCTACACTGGCTACACCAACAGATGGTGA
>CAZTES010000344.1:0-2588 GCA_964612275.1 uncultured Rikenellaceae bacterium | reverse complement strand
GTTTTCCCGGTAAAAAATTCCTGAAGATTATCCATGATGATCTTTTCATTATTGGCATCCAGAGAATTTGTTGCCTCGTCGAAGAACAAAAACTCAGGATTCTTATAAACAGCACGGGCGATCAATATACGTTGCTTCTGCCCCTGGCTTAATCCATGGCCATTCGCACCGATTTTTGTGTTATATCCCAAAGGCAACGATTCAATAAACTCCTGGATATTGGCTACTTTAACCGAATGCATCAATTTCTCCGTGGAAACAGCTTCATCTCCCATAGCGATATTTTTAGCAATGGTATCGGAAAAAACAAAACCATCCTGCATAACAACACCACATTTATCCCTCCATATCCGGTTGCTGAAGTTGCGCAGGTAAATATCCCCTATTTTAATCTCTCCCTTTGTGGGTGGATAAAATCCAAGCAACAGTTTAACCAGGGTCGTCTTTCCGCTTCCGCTAACTCCTACGACGGCGGTTACCTTTGATTCGGGAATTTCAAGTTCAACATTCTGTAATACCAACGGGGAATGTGGTCCTTCGTACTGAAAGGATAATCCTGAAATCGTTAAACTCCTGATCCGGGGAAGAATACCGGTCTTGGGTTCATCCGGAGATTCTTCATCCTCTTTAAGGTGGATCTCACCCAACCTTTCCATGCTGATCCTGGCATCCTGTGTCCGGTGGAAAAAGCCGATCATCTGATCCAAAGGAGCGTTTAGCTGGCCTATGATATATTGAACCGCCAGCAGCATACCCAGGGTCATATCACCATAGATGACCGATGTTGCAGCAATAATGGTGATCAGTATGTTTTTTGCCTCGTTGATAAATGTTGCCCCTGCCTGCTGATACTGGTTTAGCGAAAGGGATTTTACATTCACCCTGAATAATTTTGCCTGGATGGATTCCCATTCCCATCGCTTTTGCTTCTCAATGTTATTCAGCTTAATTTCCTGCATTCCTGTAATCAGTTGAATAAGGCTGCTTTGATTGTCCGATAACTGGCTGAATCGTTTAAAATCCAGTTCCCTTCTCTTTTTCATAAACAGGTAAACCCAAATAATATAAAGAGCGCTTCCAACCAGGAAGATCCAGAAGATCTTCAGGCTGTAAACAGCCAATACAATTCCGAAGATCAAAAGGTTTACAAATGAAAATAGAATATTCAGGGTAGCAGAAGTCAAAAATAGCTCGATCCTGCGATGATCACCAATCCGTTGCAAAAGATCTCCGATCATCTTGGTATCAAAAAAAGCTATGGGTAGCTTCATCAGTTTAATCAGGAAATCAGAGATCAGGGATATGTTTACCCTTGTTCCCAGGTGCAGCAATATCCAACCCCGGATAAAGTCAACCGACATCCTGCCGATAAACAGGGCAAACTGGGCGATTAATATAAGGTAGATAAAGCCGATGTCCTGGTTATTGATACCAAAATCGACAACCTGCTGGGTCAGGAAAGGGAAGATCAACTGGATAAGACTCCCAAGGAGTAACCCGAGGACTAGCTGGATCATGAATTTTTTATACGGACGCAGGTAGGAAAACAGGAAATTCAAAGTTCCTTTGTTGCTCTTCTCGTCATCGTATTTATAAAAGTCAGGCGTAGGTTCAAGGAGCAGGCAGAGACCCATTTCTTCACCCTCTTTTTTAGTACTGACCCAGCCTTTTAAAAATTCCTCTTTAGAATATTTGACCCTTCCATAAACCGGATCAGACACAAAGATCCTGTTTCCCCTGATTTTATAAACAACGACAAAATGTTTTTGTTTCCAGTGGACAATACATGGCAGGGGAGCTTCACTTTTTAGTTGTTCAAAACTGATCCGAACACCTTTTGTCCTGATCCCAATCGATTCTGCAGCATCGCTGATACCAAGCATGGAAACACCTTCCCTGGATATAAAACTTCGCTCCCGCAAGGTTTGAAGGGTGAAGTTCTTTCCGTAAAATTTGGCAATCATCCGCAAACAGGCAGGTCCGCAATCCATTGCATCCAACTGCTTATAAAAAGGAAAGTGGGTCATTTAAGTAAAAACGCTGATTCAACACAAAAATAATCTAATTGTTGGAATGTTCCTAAATTACTCACCGGGTTTCTCTGTGTGCGACCGGCCAGGTGCGGTCAGCCAGTCAAGCCACTCTATGAGATCCACTCCTTCAAAGCAACTCCGGTCCGACCACTGGCTAGTGTGGCAGGTTTGTGCGAGCTGGTCAGACAGGACACATTTTTTCGTACTACGACACTGGTTGTGCACCATCCGTTCGTGGTAAGAATAAAAATGACACAGGGGGATTGATCCAGGTTCTGCTAATCCTGTCATTTCGAATCCTGACAGAGTCAGGTGAGAAATATTCTAATAATGATTGCCTGAATTTTTGCATTACATACCTTCTTGATTGTGAGAAGATTTCTCTCCGCCAGACGGCGGAGAGAAATGACATTGGGGCTGCTCTAGTAGAACGAAGTCCTGTGCGGACCACCCTGTCCGAGCGACACCGGTCCGACCACTGGCTAGTGTGGCAGGTTTGCGTGATCTGGTCCGACCGGTCAGACAGGACACATTTTTTCGTACTACGACACTGGT
>CAZTES010000343.1:0-2604 GCA_964612275.1 uncultured Rikenellaceae bacterium | reverse complement strand
TGTTGAACAATGCTACAAAGATCGTTAAAGACCATTTTATTGAAAAGAGCTTCTATAACGTGGATGTAAATATCACCCAGCGTGATGATCCGAAACTTCCCAACAGTGTCACCCTTAACGTGAATGTCGATAAAAGTAAAAAGGTCAGGATACGCGATATTGAATTCATCGGGAACGAAGTTTTTCGTGATTCACGGCTGCAGCGTGTCATGAAAAATACAAAAGAGAGAAACATTAACTTCTTCAAGGCCTCGAAATTTATTGCTGATGATTTTGAAGAGGACAAGACGAGTCTTCTTGATTTTTACAACGAGAACGGATACCGGGATTTTAAGATCCTCGGCGATTCGCTTTACCCGGTGAAGGATGACCGGTTGAAGCTGTTGATCATGCTGGAGGAGGGACAGATTTACTACCACAGAAATATCACATGGGTTGGAAATACCAAATTTCCCTCCGAACTGCTTGACCTGGTACTCGGAATAAAAAAGGGCGACCCGTATGATCAGAAAACGCTCGAGGAACGGTTATACCTTGACCAGGATGCCGTAAACTCAGTCTATATGGATGATGGATACCTCTTCTCGAACATTGCACCGGTTGAAGTGCTGGTCGAAGGCGATTCCATCGACCTGGAAATGAGGGTATATGAAGGGGAACAGGCAACCATCGATAAGGTGATCATCACCGGGAATACCAAAACCAATGAACATGTGGTCCGCCGCGAGATACGAACCCTTCCGGGCGAACTGTTCAGCAAGAGGGATATCATTCGTTCCGTGCAGGAGTTAGCCCAGCTCGGCCACTTCGACCCGGAAAAGATCAGCCCGAATCCAATACCCGACCCGGCAAATAACACCGTCGACCTGGAATACAGCCTCGAAGAGAGGGCAAACGACCAGTTTGAAATTTCCGGGGGCTGGGGAGCCGGCATGCTCATCGGAACGATCGGATTGCGATTCAACAACTTCTCTGCACGGAACATGTTCAAGCTGAGGGCGTGGCGACCCGTGCCGTCCGGCGACGGACAGACCCTGAGCCTGAGAGCACAATCCAATGGCCGCTATTACCAGGCCTATAACGTTACGTTCGTTGAACCCTGGTTTGGCGGAAAGAAACCAAACTCCTTCTCTGTATCGGGCTTCCGCTCCGTCCAGTCCAACGGCCAGAAAAAAGGAGAGGCGGGCAGAAAATCACTGACCATTACCGGCGCTTCAATCGGTTCCGGAAGAAGACTCAGCTGGCCCGATGACTATTTTACACTCTACAACCAGGTCAGCTACCAGCTGTATGATCTGAATAACTGGGGCAGCTATTTCCTGTTTTCCGAGGGGGCATCAAACAACCTTAGCTTTACCACATCACTCACAAGGCATTCTGCCGGTCCAAACCCCATATTCCCCATCCGCGGATCCACCTTCTCCCTCTCATTGCAGATCACACCCCCCTATTCGTTGCTGAACGATAAGGATTATTCTGATCCGGAAATGCCTGATAGCGAGAGGTATAAGTGGATAGAATACCACAAATGGTCCTTTAAAGCAGATTATTATTACGAATTGGCAAAGAATTTGGTGTTAAATACGAAAGCAGGGTTTGGTTACCTTGGCCATTTCAACAACGATATCGGTCCGTCACCCTTTGAAGGATTCGATCTCGGAGGCGACGGGATGACCGGTTACAGTCTGTATGGACGGGAGACCATTGCCCTGCGCGGATATGAAAATTTCTCGCTGACCCCCATTGTCAACGGGAATAAGGCGGGGAATTTGTATACAAAAATAACCATGGAACTGAGGTATCCCATATCAATGAATCCGCAGGCAACCATCTTTGCCCTGGTATTTTTCGAGGCGGGAAATGCATGGTACCGGTTCGAGGATTTTAATCCTTTCGGCATAAGGCGGTCGCTGGGGGTCGGCCTCCGTGCAAACCTGCCCATGTTTGGATTGCTCGGGATCGACTGGGGATACGGGTTCGATGAAATACCGGGTAACCCGGAAGCGAATGGAAGCCATTTCCATTTCGTTATAGGCCAACAATTTTAATCAACATTTAAACGTAACTATCATGAAAAAAATCGTACTTACTCTGTCAGCTCTCATCCTGTCGATGGGGGTTGGTTTAGCGCAAAAGTATGCGTTCGTTGATACGGAATATATCCTTAGCAACATCCCGACCTATAAGGCAGCACAGGATCAGCTTGACCAGCTTTCAAAAGAGTGGGAAGAGGAGATCTCCGTCATGTATGCCGAGGTAGAAAAAATGTACAGGGACTACCAGTCGGAAGAGGTGCTGCTGACCCAGGAAATGAAAAGAAAACGGGAAGATGAGATCATCAATAAGGAGAAGGAAGTGAAAGACCTGCAAAATAAATATTTTGGCAGGGAAGGGGACCTGTTCCAGAAACGGCAGGAACTGATAAAACCGATCCAGGATGAGGTGTATAACGCCGTGAAAGAGATCGCCGTGGAAGGAAACTATGCCGTGATATTCGACACCTCCAGCGGACCCAGCCTCCTCTATACAAACCCGCGGTATGACCTCAGTGACGATGTCCTGGAAAAGTTAGGTTATAAGAATTAATTGTATACATTTGTAGCA
>CAZTES010000342.1:0-2621 GCA_964612275.1 uncultured Rikenellaceae bacterium | reverse complement strand
CTTTGGCAGCAATCATTAACTGGTCGTCCTGCAGGTTGAATTCCATCACATTCAGGAAAATATTCTGCTCAAAATCGATCTGAGCCTGCTGAACCTGCGTACGGACAACTTCTTCTTCCGATTGTGCCATCCGGTATCTTCCCCTGCCCAGTCCCCAGTCAAGGATGGGCATTTCAAATCCAACATTGACTACCTGGGTCTGGTTGTAGGGTGACTGATAGGCTTCCGGGAGGCCTTCTTCCGACTGTTTAGTCAATCCGAAGGAGGCAAACAGGTCGGCAGTCAGCCCTTTTTGAGACTTGGCTTCCGCCACACTTTGCGCCGCTTCAAGCAGTTGTCTCTCGAGGGAAAGTATTTCCGGGTTGTTCGCCCTTGCTTCCTCAACGGCTTTCTCCACATCGACTTCCAGTTCCGGTATCTCAGAAGGAATAACCAGTTCAAGCTTTACCGTTTCATTGAAACCCAAAAACGATCTGAGCTGGAACTCCGATATCTGGAGGTTAATCCCTGCCTGGTTCAATTCAGTTCCTGCATTCAGCAACCGCAACTCCATCTGAAGCAGCTCATCTTCAGCAATGGTCCCAATATTATACCTCCCCTGTGCAATCTGATACAGGGTATCTGCATTGGAATAATTCACCCCTGATATATTAATGTTGAGTTGCGCCAGGGCGAGGTTGAAAAACAGGTTTACAGCCTGGCGGTGCACGATTTCAATGGAGTTGATATAGTTTTTCTTTGCCTCTTCATAGGCGAGCGGTTCAATCCGTTTTTCCCACTTCAACGGGTTATAGGTTGAGATCGACTGCTGGTAGCGTATACTCAATGGAGTGGATACATATTCAGTACTGGGATCATCCCCTATCTCATCATTTCGCTGTAAATCGGTGGTCAGAGAAATGGTTCCCCCCGTAAAACCAATGTTTTGGCGCAAACCCAGTTCAAGGGAAGATTGAACGGAGTTTGTTTCAATGTAGTTGTATTTTCCAGTTGCAGGATCGGGAATAAGGGTGTACCGGTGACTGTACCTGGGAATGTCTCCTGATAAATTCAGCGAAGGCCGGTATTTTGCCTTAAAGGTCCTGTATTGCCAATAATTGCCACGAAACCGGTGCTTTGCAAGGATAGCATCCGGTGATTGATCCCTGGCCAACTGGAGCACCTGATGTAGGGTCAGTCTCTTAAGCGTCTGTGTGTTTGCTTCATCAATGGTCGTTATAAAAAACAAGACCGGAAGCAGGAATAGAATGATTCGTTTCATTTGAAAAGATCTTATTCGTATCGTAATGATTCAATTGGGTCTTTTTCCGATGCTCTTTTAGCCGGTGAATGTCCAAAGACAACTCCCACGGCAGCTGAAACACCAAATGCGATGATTACGGAAAATGGGGATACTATGGTTAAAATACCAGATATATGATGGATCAGGTTGGAAAGGACGATCCCAAGCACCACTCCGATGAACCCCCCAGTAACACTGATCAGAATGGCTTCGGATAGAAACTGGACCACAATATCCTTTTTCTTCGCTCCAATAGCCATCCGTGTGCCAATTTCCTTTATCCTCTCCATGACCGATGCAAACATAATGTTCATGATTCCGATTCCACCAACAACCAGGGAAATACTGGCTATGGCTCCAAGGACAATGTTAAAAATATCTTTTGTCCGCTGTTGTTGTTTAAGCAGCAGTTCGGGTACGGTAATTTCAAAATCTTTCACTTCTGAGTGCCGTCTGAGGATCATACGGCTCAGCACTTCTGTTGTTGGTTGCAGTTGTTCGGTTTCCTTAACCTGAACGACAATTCTATCCAGCTGGTTATAATTGGATGATGTGTTCTGGGAGGGATTACTGGAGCGTACTGCCATAAAACCCATTCCACGCATCATAACAGTTGATCCAACATTAAGTTTTGAGTTTATCAGCGCCCTGTTTTGAAAGCGCATCAACATGGTTTTCACCGGAATGTATATGTTATCATTGTAAACATTTACACCTGTCTCTTCAAATCCTGTAAGGGTTACTTCTGTCTTTTCAAGTACTCCAATAACCTTTAACCATACAGCTCCGAATTTTAAATATTGGTTAATGGGATTGGTTTTAGGAAAAAATTTAGCATCAATATTTGCCCCGATGACACATACCTGGATCCCGTGTTCCTCCTGATAATCATTGAAGAAGGCACCTCCTGTGAGGGACAGGTTATACAATTCAAAATAGTCATTGGTTACACCCACCAGTTTGGCCGGGAATCTTTTACCGCTTTGCATAGCAAAAGAATTCAACCCAATTTCAGGGCTAATCCTCTCAACGGATGGTATCTGGTTTCGAATAGCCTGAACATCCAGGATAGACAATCCCCTGGAGAATTTGGATTGCTGCTTTTCACCGGATGACTGATCTCCATTATCACCATTCTCACTTGCCTCTTCCTCAACGATTGGGTTAATCAGGATATTGTTCACCCCAACCATCTTTATCTGCTCCAGGATTTCCTGCTGGGCTCCTTTGCCAATAGCCAACATGCTGATGACTGCCGCCACTCCAAAAATAATTCCAAGAGCCGTTAGTATCGATTTTAGCTTATTCGATAAAATCGATTCAAAGGCAATAACTATAT
>CAZTES010000341.1:0-2652 GCA_964612275.1 uncultured Rikenellaceae bacterium | reverse complement strand
CTGTACAAAGTAAGCTGATTTTTCGCTGAATTAATAACTTTTTACTGAAGTTTTTCGCAATAATGTCAGTTGTTACCCTCACATCCGATTGGAATATTAATGATTTTTACCTCGGAGCCCTAAAAGGTAAAATTATTCGTCTTGATCCCGGTATTACTTTGGTTGATATTTCGCATCAGATACCCAATTATAATATCGCACATGCTGCATTCATCCTGAAAAACTGTTATCACCATTATCCAAAAGGAAGTGTCCATGTAATCGCAGTGAACACAGTTTCTTCACCGGAGAATCCTTATGTTGCCGTAAAAGCAGACGGTCATTATTTTATCAGTTGCGACAATGGAATATTCAGATTGATCATCAACAAGGATCCGGAAGCAATCGTACAGATCAAAACTGGAAAGGAGGGCTCCACCTTCCCATCTCTTTTTATTTTTGCTGAAGCAGCCTGCCATCTGGCCGCAGGAAAAAAAATATCAGAGCTCGGGAAACCACTCGCCAAGCTTTCCAAACGTGTCCCCTTACGGGCAGCTATCGACGATTCGGTAATAACCGGTAGTGTTATCTACATCGATTCCTATCAGAATGCCATTACCAATATCACCCGCGATCTGTTCGATCGTGTGGGCAAAGGACGACCGTTCGAAATCCTGGTAACAAGCAATCACTATATGATCAATAAACTGAATAAGAGATATGGTGAAACGTCCACCGGGGAGATTCTGGCTCTGTTCAATTCCCTGAATCTGCTTGAAATTGCCATTAACAACGGCAATGCAGCAAGCCTTCTGAACCTGAGCCCGGGTTCTTCCATCAGAATATCTTTCAAGGATAAAAACAAATCTCAAAACAGCAATACGTCCAGGAAATGAAAAAAACATTAGAGGCTTTTGTGAAACTGTTGACAATCATGAACCGGTTAAGAGCAGAATGTCCCTGGGATAAAGAACAAACCTTTGAATCGCTACGTAAACTGACCATTGAAGAAACGTACGAATTGGCTGATGCCATTATAAAAGAAGAAACTGAGGGCATAAAAGATGAACTGGGCGATCTTCTTCTGCACATTGTATTCTATTCGAAAATTGCTTCTGAAACGGGCGATTTTGATATTCTTGATGTAATTGAAACCATTAACCAGAAACTGGTATACAGGCATCCTCATATTTTTGGTGATGTGGAGGTTAGTAATGCAGATGAGGTAAAGCAGAATTGGGAAGAGTTAAAACTTCAACAGGGGAACCGTACGGTTCTGGGTGGTGTTCCCAAATCATTGCCGGCATTGGTCAAAGCCAACCGTATCCAGGAAAAAGTCAGGGGCGTGGGATTTGACTGGGAAGTGAAAGAGCAGATCTGGGAAAAGCTGGATGAAGAGATAAGCGAGCTGCAAAATGAAGTAAGGAAAGCAAAAGGAGTTCCGGATAACAATGCAGGAAACTACCAGAAAATTGAAGGGGAATTCGGAGATCTTTTTTTTACAATCATCAATGCTGCCCGACTCTATGGAATTGATCCGGAAAATGCATTGGAAAGAACGAACATCAAATTCATTGAACGCTTTAATTACCTGGAAAACGCGGCTCACAAAAATGGCAAAACACTCATGGAACTGGATGCAGATGAAATGGACAGCTTATGGGAAGAAGCAAAGAAAGTGTTGAATTAACCAACTCCTTTACCGGTATAGTTCGTCCAGTTCGTCCGATATGAATTTCATCAACTCCCGGACATACTCTCTCGAGAAATTAAAATCAATCCCTGCATTCCGGTAAACCTCCGGAATGATAACAGAATAGCCAAGTTGTAAAGCCTTTTCGTATCGATCAAGGGCTTTTTTAGTATTTCGCCTGTATTGCTTCCAGATCGCAATTGCCCCAAGCTGCGCTATCCCGTATTCAATATAATAGAAGGGGCTTTCAAAAAGATGTAGCTGTTTCTGCCATGAAAATGCCCTCGGTTTCTCGAATCCAGACCAGTTCACCTGGCCAGTTTCAAACTGATCAAGTATCTCGATCCATTTTTTATTCCGCTCATCATCCGAATGGTTCGGATTGAGGTATATCCAGTGTTGAAATTTATCAACGGATGCTATCCATGGCAGGATCAGGATAATTCCTTCAAGCTGGCTCCTTTTCGCCCGTTTATGTTCTTCTTCACTGCTAAAAAAAGCATTCCAGTAATCCATGCTCAATAGCTCCATGGACATGGAAGCCAATTCAGCCACTTCTGCAGGAAGATTCATAAAATCAATGATTCCCAGCTCTTTAGATAAAAAGGAATGAATGGCATGGCCACTCTCATGCATCATGGTTTCAAGATCCCGTAGATTGCCTGTGGCATTCATGAAAATAAACGGGATGTTGCTTTCATATAATGGATAGTTGAATCCTCCCGGTGCTTTTCCTTTTCTGGAATCCAGGTCAAGAAATCCAATTTGTTCCATAGTTTGCAGGTAGTCACCATAGCGAGGTTTTACCTGGCTGAGACACTGAACCGAACGATGAATCAATTCATCCACGGTATTAAAAGGTTTCAGGGGAGGCTTCAGATCCGGATCCACATCCAGATCCCATGGGCGCAACTCAGGGAAGCCCAAACATTCTCTTCGCTTATCGAGTATGGTTTTTACCAAAGGGACCACTTCATCGG
>CAZTES010000340.1:0-2662 GCA_964612275.1 uncultured Rikenellaceae bacterium | reverse complement strand
CCGTGCGCAGGATACGGTACATGTGGTTCTGATCCCCTTCGAACTGAAGGACGGTATCCACAATGTGTTCCAGGGCTTTTGGTCCGGCAAGACTTCCTTCCTTGGTAATATGTCCGATGATAAGCACAGGAATAAACGACTCCTTTGCAAACTTCAATAGTTGTCCGGCACATTCTCTTACTTGCGAAACACTTCCCGGGGAGGATTCGAGAAGATCAGTATGCAATGTTTGAATCGAATCGATGATAACCAGGTCGGGTTGCAGGTTAGAAATCTGAGTAAAGACATGCTCCAGGCTGGTTTCATTTAACAGGTAACACTCTTTGGTTTTACTTCCAACGCGGTCTGCCCGCAATTTGATCTGGTGACTGCTCTCTTCGCCGGAGATGTAAAGGGTTTTCAATTGCTTCTGTCCCAGGGCGATCTGCAAGGCAAGGGTTGATTTTCCAATTCCCGGTTCCCCACCCAGCAAGACCAGTGAGCCCGATACCAGCCCTCCTCCAAGAATGCGATTGAGTTCGCTGTTTTTTAAATCAATCCTGTTTTCCCTGGAAGTGGACAGGTTGAATAAATTTTCAGGGGAAGATACCACAGATGACCTGTACCCGGAGGAACTTCCGGAATCTTTTTTTCGCACAACCTCTTCCACATAGGTGTTCCACTCGTTACAGTAAGGACACCGGCCTATCCATTTTGCAGATTCCGCACCGCAATTCTGACAGTAAAATATGGTTTTGGTCTTAGCCAAAAGTGTACTGATTTAGGGTATACGGCTTTGCAACGAAAGCCCATATCGCCTGGTTAGCTGGTAAAGATTTTTTTGATCTTATCAACCAGACCTGTTGTTGAATAACCGGACAGGTACTCAATGATCTTTACTTTGCCCCCTTTTTCTGTAACGACTTCATTTCCCACAATCTCTTCTTCCTTGTAGTCACCTCCTTTGACCAGCACATCGGGTTGAACCGATCTGATCAGCTCAACCGGGGTCTCTTCGTCGAAAAGAACAATGTGGTCAACGAATAGTAGGGAAGCAAGAATCATCGCTCTGGATTTTTCATCCTGAAGGGGCCTGTTTGCTCCTTTCAGCTTTTTAACGGATTTATCTGAATTCACCCCCACGATAAGAACATCCCCACAGGCGGCAGCCTGGAGAAGATATTCAATGTGTCCGCGGTGTAACAGGTCAAAACAGCCGTTGGTAAAAACAATTTTTTTCTCCTTAAACCGATAATAGGAGAGGATATACTGCAGATCCTCTTTATTTGTGATCTTCGATTTAACAAAATCAATGGTAGCCATAGTGAGTGTAAATATAGTCAAGATTGTTCAACATTCTTTTTTTTTCTCCTTCGTCTGACCGCTAACATAGCCATAGAAAAACTTCCGAGCAGTAAAATGAACAGAGCCTGCGATTCGTGGGAAAGTGTGGCAAATGCAAGACCGTCTTCTTTGGGTATATCATACAATGTAAGGCCCAAGGATACGATCCAGTGAAATGCTCCAATACCCCCTTGCACGGGGACGGCGATACCAATGCTCCCGATGACCAGGATAAACAGCCCGTCAATGGGTTGAAGATTGGAAGTGGACGGAAGGGCATATACAACAACCCAGGTCATAAGAAAATAGAGTGTCCAGAGGAGGATGGTATAGAGAAGAAAAAGTCCCCTTCGTTTCATGGTAAATCCTGATTTTAACCCGCCGCCTATGCCTTTAAAAATGGCGAAAGCTTTTTGGATAAAAGTGAAACGGGCAAGTCGCTTTCTGAACAGGATCAACCCGCCGATGACAAGGCCAATACCACCCACGATCACGATCCAGGCGATCAGTGGCAGTGTAAAATATCCGGAAACCCCTTCGATCGCTGGATTGAAAACCTGATTTGTAAGGAAATCCCCGAAAAAATGAATCTTTGAGAAAAAGATAACAAAGATCAGAATGATCATGGTGATAACATCGATTGATCGTTCAACGATTACGGTGCCGATCAGGGAATCAAGGGGGATTTTTTCGGTGCGGTTTAGGGTGCCGCATTTTGTAACCTCACCGATACGTGGGAAGGCAAAATTGGCCAGGTAACCGATCATAACGGCATAAAATGTATTCAGCCGGCCCGGGGTATACCCCAGCGGTTCTATGAGCAATCGCCAGCGGAGAGCCCTGACAATAAATCCTCCAAGAGAGAACAAAAGCGAAAGAAGAACCCAGCCATAGCTTGCCTGTTTGAACTCGTTTGCCAGTACCTGAAAGTCAATCCCACGGAAAGCGAGGTATAATAACAAAATTCCTATCGACAGGAAAAGAAAAAAATTAAATACCTTAAGGATATTTCTTTTCAAGGAATTACTGTATGAGTTTGTTGGTAGCAGTGTCAGGGAAGACCACGTGGGGTGTGAATGTTTTTGCTTCCTCGATCTCCATTAATGCATAAGATATGATAATGATTACATCACCGACAGCAGCTTTTCTTGCGGCGGGTCCGTTCAGGCAGATATTGCCGGATCCGGGTTCACCTTTGATGACATAGGTTTCCAGACGTTCTCCATTATTAATATTGACAACCTGAACCTTTTCATTTTCAATGATGTTGGCAGCATTCATCAACTCTTCATCAACCGTTATGCTGCCAATATATTGCAGGTTGGCATCCGTTACGGTT
>CAZTES010000339.1:0-2666 GCA_964612275.1 uncultured Rikenellaceae bacterium | reverse complement strand
GCCTTTTTCATCCAGTACCAGCTCACTGATCACTGAAATGAGGTTGGTAATGGGTATTGCAGAATTCATTATCTCATGAGTCAGTACGCGAACCAGTTTCTGCCAGGACTCAATCTCTTTTTCTTCCAGTTCGCTCTTTATATTCTGGAATGATACCAGTTTATAGTAGTTATTTTGAATATGGAATTCACTGGCACGCATCAGGAGGTTTAACATTTCACCGTTCCGTACGATTTTCAGCACCTGGCTTTCTCCTGAATGTACTTCGCGAATAGCTTCAGCAAAATGTTTATCGATTTTTTCCAGTGGCTTCAGGTCCCTTATCCGGGGAATGCTGAACAACTCCTTTGCCGCATTGTTTATCAGGTGGATCTTGTTTTGATCATCCAGCGAGATCAGTGCGACATTGATGTGATCGATCAGTGCACTTAAAAAAAGATGGTTCGCCTCTTTGCTGGAACGGAGGGATATGATTTTTTGCTGCAGGGTAGTATAAGCTTCACGGATTTCCTCATCCGGTTCGTTCGATGTATAGATATTGGAAAGGTCATCCTGTTTGATTGAAAGAAGGAAGTTTTTCAGGGCTTTTGCGGATCTTTCATGAAACCGGATCAGCTCTATGATGAGAAGAATGACCAGAAGGGCTATCCAGAGGGAAACCAGCCAGAAATGGGTTTCCATCGCAACGAATAATGCGATAAATCCCAGAAGAAATATCAGGGTAATTCGAACAATCAGAGCAGGTCTGTATGAACGTTTCATTGGAGTGGGCAAATTTTACAGTCTCTGTTTCTTTTTCTGATAAGGATCATGATTTCAGGCCTCCGACAATCTTTTCACAATTGATATTTTTTCATTTTTCTGTACAGGGTGCTTCGCCCGAAACCCAGCTCCAAGGCAGCTTTTGAAAGGTTTCCCTTACATTTTTTTATGGCATTCAGGATGGCAACTTTTTCATAATCTTCCATTCTGCCTGAATCTGACTGAGGCTCCCTGACAGACGAAGGGATGCGCAGCATAAGGTCCTTCGGTTCCAATATTGAATTCTCTGCCATGATAACGGCTCGCTCAACAGCATGTTGTAATTCACGGATATTTCCCGGCCATTTATACTCCCGCAACTTGAGGTAGGTATCAGACCCAATAACCAGTTCTGGCCGATTGTACTTGTTTTTATATTTTTTAAGAAAAAAGTTCGCCAATAAGGGTATATCTTCTGATCGGTCATGCAGGGTTGGAAGGTTTATCTCCACCGTATTGACCCGGTACAAAAGATCCTGCCGGAATTCATTTTCTTCCGCCAGTTTCTGAATGGGCTTATTCGTTGCACAGATCAGGCGGATATCTACAGCAATGGGTTGATTGTCACCAACTCGTATGATCTCTTTTGTTTGCAGAGCAGTGAGAAGTTTCGCTTGTAACGGGAGGGATAGATTTCCGATTTCATCCAGAAACAGGGTACCGCCGGAAGCAATCTCAAACCGTCCTGCACGATCTTTCCTGGCATCGGTGAAGGCTCCTTTGACATGCCCGAACAGTTCAGTTTCGAACAGGGTTTCTGCAATGGATCCCAGATCCACTTTTACAAATGGTTCATCCTTTCGGTGAGAGGAGCGGTGAATAGCCCGGGCGATTAACTCCTTTCCTGTTCCATTAGCACCCAGGATCAGAACATTGGCATCGGTTGGACTGACTTTTGCCACAGCCTGAAGAACCGGTTTCATTACACGGGATCTGGCAATGATCTGTAAGAATTCCTGATCGAGATCACTGCTCAGGACCTTTTGCCTTGTCTCCAGACGGGAGATTTGCTTCCTGGACTGGCTTAGCCTGTAGGTTGCCATTGTGGTTGCCAGCAATTTTTCTTTGCTCCAGGGTTTGACCAGAAAATCGGTAGCTCCCAGCTTAATGGCTTTAACAGCAAGATCAATGTTCCCATAAGCCGTCTCCATTAATACCTGAACCTCCGGAGCCATCCTGCGTATCTTCTTTAACCATTCGACACCCTCCTTCCCGGTTGTTTCGCCGGGAGTGAAATTCATGTCAAGGATGATCACATCACATTCTTTTTTCCTGAGAATATCAGGAATCCTGTCCGGTTGTGTCAATGTAATAACCTCACTGAAATGCTGCTTGAGGATCATTTTTGCAGTGGTCAGTACATCACCGTCATCATCAACAATTACAATCCTTCCTTTCATTTTGCTTATAATTTCTGTGTAATACCCGGATAAGCCTCATTCAATCATAAGCTGAAATCTACATGTATTCCTGAGTCAGGAATAACCTGCAACTTTTGTCAAGATACGACTTGTGTCAATATGATACAAATTTTTGTGTCATATTGATACAGATAACTCTTCTATCTGATTTTCAGAAATATCGTAATACGCAGTAAATCATTTATATATAAAATATGGTACGCGATTTGGTTTCATAACATTACATAACTGAATGCTTGTAAACGGATCATACGATGTTAAAAAATTACCTGATCATAGCCTGGAGAAATCTCATTAAAAACAAAGTCTTTTCCATCATAAACATTATGGGTTTGGCTCTGGGTATGGCTGCCTGTATCCTCATTTTCCAGTATGTTGCTTTTGAATTGAGTTACGACAGGTTTATAAAAAACGAATCCGATCTCTACAGGATCATTTTATCAA
>CAZTES010000338.1:0-2676 GCA_964612275.1 uncultured Rikenellaceae bacterium | reverse complement strand
TCAGCATAACCGATGAGGAGGCAGAAGCAGTGTCCGCTGCCATTCTGCTTCATGACATTGGTCATGGTCCTTTTTCCCATGCACTCGAATTCAGCATTATAAAACGCATTACGCATGAAGACCTCTCCCGCCTTTACCTTGAATTTTTCAATACCCTGATGGGGGGCAGGTTGGGCATGGCTATTCGGATATTCGAGAACAGCTATCACAAAAAATTTCTCAACCAACTTGTTACCAGTCAGCTCGATATGGATAGGCTGGATTATCTTCGAAGGGACAGTTTTTTTACGGGTGTTACGGAAGGAGTAATCGGTTCGGACAGGATCATAAAAATGCTCGATGTGGTGGATGATCAACTGGTGGTTGAATCGAAGGGCATTTATTCAATAGAGAAATTCCTGATTGCACGGCGGTTGATGTACTGGCAGGTTTACCTGCATAAAACGGTACTGGCTGCCGAACAGCTATTGGTCAAAATCCTGAAACGTGCAAAAGAACTGGCACAAGAGAAGAAGGAACTTTTTGCCACCCCCTCGCTCCGTTTTTTTCTTTTTAACGATGTTACACGGGAGAAGCTTTTTTCATCCACTCCGGCGTTTGATGTGCAACTGGTGATGGATCATTTCTCAAAACTTGATGATAATGATATCATTACCGCGGCAAAGGTCTGGTCTGATCATGAGGATTTTACCCTCTCATTCCTTTGTAAAGCAATGATTAACAGGGAATTGTTCAGGATTGAGATCCGGAATGACCCATTTGAAGCAGGCTACATTGAACGGATCAGGCAGCGTGTGAGGGAGGAGATGAAGGTGGAAGAGGAGGTGCTGGACTATTTCATCTTTACGGACTCGGTTAGCAATTATGCCTATATGCCGGATGAACCCCAGATAAAGATCCTTGGTAAGAACAACAAATTGACGGATATTGCTCAGGCTTCCGATATGTTGAATATATCTGTCCTTGCAAAAACTGTCAGGAAATATTTTTTGTGTTATCCGAAAAAAATAAAAGTACAATAGATCAGAAAACAGAACGTTATCCACTTGTTTGAGTAACCAATTGAAAAAAAAATGGAATTTACAGCAGAAACCATTGCAGAATTTCTTCATGGTGAGATCGTTGGCAATCCGGATGTTACGGTAACCACGGCATCAAAAATTGAGGAAGGGAAAACAGGAACCATATCGTTCCTTGCTAACCCAAAGTACATGAAATACCTCTACACAACAGAGGCGTCCATTGTTCTGGTAAACAAGGATATTGAGCCGGAACATGATGTTGGATGCACATTGATTAAAGTGGATGATGCCTACCAGGCTTTTGCATCGTTGCTGGAACTTCAAAATCAGGCAAAACCGGTGAAAAGCGGGATAGATAAAACAGCCATTGTGGAGAAAAGTGCGAAAACGGGAAAGGAGATTTACCTGGGTGCCTACAGCTATATCGGTGAACATGCCGTGATTGGAGACCACGTAAAAATTTACCCCCAGGTCTATATCGGAGATCACGTGGAAATTGGAGATCATACGATCATTTACCCCGGTGTTACGATCTATGAAAGCAGTAAAATCGGGAAGGATTGTATTATTCATTCCGGAACCGTTATCGGATCGGATGGTTTTGGATTTGCCCCGAGGACCGAACAGGATTATAAGAAAGTGCCCCAGGTCGGGAACGTGGTGATTGAAGACCTGGTGGAGATAGGTGCTAATACCACCATTGACAGGGCAACAATCGGTTCAACCATCATACGCAGGGGTGTGAAGCTGGACAACCTGATCCAGGTGGCCCACAATGTTGAGATTGGTGAAAATACGGTTATTGCGGCTCAAACGGGAATTTCCGGTTCTGCCAGGGTTGGCAGGAATTGTATGTTCGGCGGTCAGGTCGGGCTGGCAGGACACCTTACTATAGCTGATGGAGTAAAAATCGGAGCACAGGCGGGAGTTCCCTCCAGTATCGAGGAACCGGGAAAAATCATCCAGGGTACTCCTGCACAGGAACTGCGGCAATTCCAGCGATCTTCCATTGTTTTTCGCAGGCTTCCTGATTTGAAGGCGAAGGTTGATGAACTGGAAAAAGAGCTGAACGCATTAAAAAAGAGGTAGAAACCAATTTTATTGATCATTTTACGGGGATCTGTGGCATAGCTGTCTTCATGCTATAATGGATCAGATATATTGTTTTTTTGTATCTTGCCTGAAATTTTTAGATCAGCCATGGCAGAAAAGCAGAGAACCATCAGTAAACCCATCACGTTATCGGGGAAAGGACTGCACACCGGATTGGAAGTGGCCGTTACCTTTAAACCCGCTCCCGAAAACCATGGGTATAAATTTTGCAGGATTGACCTGCCTGAACGGCCGGTCATACATGCACTTGCTGAACATGTCGTAGATACATCGCGGGGGACAACCCTGGAAGAAGGGGGCGTAAAAATTGCTACCATTGAGCATGTATTGGCTGCTTTTTTCGGATCTCAGATCGATAATGTCCTGATTGAGATTAATGGTCCTGAGGCACCCATTATGGGTGGAAGTGCGAAAAAATTTGTTGAAGCGATAAAAGCATCGGGGATTGTTGAACAAAACGCCAAAAGAAGCTACTTCGTAGTGCATGAAAAAATCACCTTCTCCGATGAAGAACATGGGATTGACGTGATCATCTATCCCG
>CAZTES010000337.1:0-2724 GCA_964612275.1 uncultured Rikenellaceae bacterium | reverse complement strand
TTTAAGAATTCAATTAATAATTCATCGATGTTTGTAAATTATGTCTGAAGACTGAGGACTGCGGACTGCCGACTGCTTTTTAAATCTCCTTCAGCTTCCGGATCATGGCAGGCGGATCATCTGCACTGAACACGGTATTTCCCACCACGAACACATCTACCCCGGCATCCCGCAGTTTACCAATATTCTGGAGTCCGACACCCCCATCCACCTGGATACGTGCGGAGGATTTAGTTTGCCGGATTAATTCCTTTAACTTTCTGATTTTCTGGTAGCTCGATTCAATGAACGATTGTGCTCCAAAGCCAGGGTTTACGGTCATGTTCAATACCATATCCAGATCGGGAAGGATTGTTTCGAGGAGATGCACCGGTGTATGGGGATTGATGGCTACACCGGCATCCATGCCGAGTGATTTTATTGTTTGAACCGTACGGTTCAGGTGGTTGCAGGTTTCGTAATGAATGGTGAGGATATTTGCTCCTGCTTCGTGAAACGATTCAATATAACGATCCGGATCCATGATCATCAGATGAACATCCAGCGGCTTTTTTGCCACTTTTTTTATCTGTTTGATGATGTGGAAACCGAAGGTGATATTCGGCACAAAGGCACCATCCATGATATCCAGATGGATCCAGTCGGCATCGCTTCGATTGATCATATCAATTTCTTCGGCAAGATTCAGAAAATTTGCCGTAAGGATAGAGGGGGCAATCAGATGGCTCATAAAGAAAGAATATAAATGGATTCTTGTTTCTGTAAAAATAGCGATAAAAAAAATAAAGAGAAAAACGAAGTT
This sequence comes from uncultured Rikenellaceae bacterium, assembly GCA_964612275.1. GTDB lineage: Bacteria > Bacteroidota > Bacteroidia > Bacteroidales > VadinHA17. The sequence goes on along the minus strand of CAZTES010000337.1, from coordinate 1,922 downwards.
CCCTCTTTATTTTCTATCGGTTAAAAAAAACGATCCTGGTCGCGGATTATCTTAGCCAAGATATGTTTTCAGGATTTTACAGCGCGCCACATGTTTCAGCCGTTTAATGGCTTTCTCTTTGATTTGTCGCACCCGCTCGCGGGTCAAATTAAATTCTTCACCAATTTCTTCAAGGGTGTGAGGGTGCTTGCCGTTCAGTCCAAAATAGAGGCGCACGATATCCGCCTCGCGGTTTGTCAGGGTATTCAACGCTCTTTCAATCTCTTTTCTGAGCGAGTCTGTTAACAGTTCTTTATCAGGACTTGGAGCATCCCTGCTGAGCAGCACATCGTACATATCTCCCTCTTCGTCCTGTCCCAGCGGTGCATCCATGGATACATGCCGTCCGGCGCTCTTGATGGCATCTTTCACATCGTTGGGAGCAAGCTCAAGTACATGAGCAATTTCAACATTGGTTGGTTCCCTTTCAAACCGTTGTTCCAGTTCCGCAAGGGTTTTATTGATCTTGTTTATCGAACCAATCTTGTTTAATGGTAATCGCACAATTCTGGCTTGTTCTGCCAGTGCCTGTAAAATCGATTGGCGAATCCACCAGACAGCATAGGAGATGAATTTAAAACCACGGGTTTCATCAAAACGCTGAGCCGCTTTGATCAGGCCAAGGTTCCCTTCATTGATCAGATCCGGAAGGCTCAATCCCTGGTTTTGATATTGTTTTGAAACAGAAACAACAAAGCGCAGATTCGCTTTAACAAGACGATTCAATGCTTTTAAATCACCTTTGTGTATCTTTCTCGCAAGCTCCACCTCTTCCTCTGCAGTAAGCAATTCCACCTTGCCGATTTCATGAAGGTATTTATCAAGGGAGGGGGTTTCTCGGTTGGTAACCTGTTTGATGATCTTTAGTTGCCGCATGCAAGGGTGGGATTAAGGACTACGACTTATACGTTTATCCAAAATAAAAGGTTTCGAAGAATAGCAGAAAAAATTGAAAAAAAATTTCATGCTGAACAATTGAATATTTTATTGATAAACAAACAGATATATATACTGTTTCCACATGCCTCCATTCATTTGTCAATTCAGGTATGACAATTACCCTTTCCGGGTGATAAAATCTGTTTTTTTTATGATTTTCTTTGTCAGTATGTAGGATTTCTGTAATATTGCATATAATTTCCATTTCAAATTTCTATTTGGTCATTTCCTTATACCCGTTTTATTAGAGTAGTATTATTATTCCTGGTGGATTAATAAATCAATATATCCTTATTAGCAGTAGAAGAAAATTGACCCACACAAACACTTCCAATTTAATTTTATGTATGACATTCTTGAATTGAACAAAAAGCTCTTGCCGGATCTTCGTGACATAGCAAAGGAATTGAAGATCAAAAGAGTAGAGTCCCTTAGGAAACAGGATCTGATTTATAAGATTCTGGATCAGCAAGCCATATCAGCAACCGAATCCAAACCGGTGGAGAAGAAGGCTTCGAAAGAAAGGAAACCCCAACCAGAGAAATCAAAAAGGGATTCGGGGAAAGCCAAACGTGAAAAATCACAGGCAAGAAGAGAACGCAAACCGGTAAAACTTTTCAGCTCAGACATTGTGAATGAAAAGGCTCCTGATCGTACCATTGACAGGGAAAAGGATGATGAGGCAAAATCCAGAACCATCCCACCTGATGAATATAAGGCTCCTCCGGCGAAAGAGCAAAAACGGGAGGTCCCTGAAAAAAAACACCGGGAAGATGAACCGGGCAAGAAACCCGAGAAACGGGAAAAGAGTTATGACTTTGATGGCATCATTGTCAGTTCGGGTGTTCTTGAGATCATGCCGGACGGGTATGGTTTCTTGCGCTCGGCTGATTTCAATTACCTCAACTCTCCCGATGATATTTATGTTTCTCAATCCCAGATCA
>CAZTES010000336.1:0-2825 GCA_964612275.1 uncultured Rikenellaceae bacterium | reverse complement strand
TCTGGTTTAAGCTGGTAAACCGGTTTGCCGGTCAATACTACTTCTTTTACCCAAATGCAAGCCGGGAAGTGATCCGGGCTGAGATGATCTGGTACGATGACTCCCGCATTGAGCTGAATTTTGCCAAAATATCCTACGCCGGTTCTGCAAAACCGCTGGACCCGCATACGCTGAAACTGGAAATAAGCGATGAGGCCGGCTACTCCGATATCCTTGAAGCCCGAATCGTATTGTTCATGAATATTTCCAAGACATTAACGAATCCGTTCTACAACTGTGTGGGTATCAGCAACGCGCTTGAAACTGCAAGTAACTCCTTTACCTGTCTCCTGATTGAGAAAGAAGTATATGATGAATCTCCAGCTGAAAAAATTGAATCACAACTGGAAAAAATCAAATGTACAAATTCACTTGTCAGCCCCGCATCGATCAAAAGTTGACAGAAAGTAAATTTTTCTATTGAAAGAATGTCAATCCCTCCTACTCCTGCCCTCCCATCACTTCTTCCATCTTTTTGGCAGCCTTGTCTGCAATCTCCTCGAACTTCTTCACATACTCTTCATTCATCGAACATTTCGTAAGGGTATACCATTGTGTTGACCAGGTAGCAGCCTCCTGTACCAGTGCCTCCCATCTTTCCTCCAATCCTTCCTCCTTATCGGTTCCGGCAAATACAGCTTCTATTACTTCAACGTATTCATTCATCCACTCTTCATACCGCTTTAGGAAATCATCGCAGTCGGCAATTTTTTCATCGGCTTTTGTTTTTTCCGTTTCCGTTTTATCTTCTGCAGATCCTTTGTCCTTTTTTGAACCCCCACAGGAGAAGAGGGTAAAGATCATGGCCAGCGCCATTAAGTAAACCAGTTTTTTCATAATGAACTATTTTTAGGTAAATGATTTAGTTGGGTAAAGATAATGATTTAATGAATTTTAAGGACATAAAAAAAGGTATTACAGAGCATACAAGAGAGCAGGGAATTGTGAATTATGAATGAAGAATGATGAATTGGGAGAGGAACAAGTCCTCAGTACTGGTTGCTCGGTTCTCGGGAAAAAGTATTAAGAATTGATTTGGATTATATTATTCTTATCAACTTTCAATATATCATATAGTGATGCCTGCCTGACGGTCACCGGGTGCCTACTCCGCCAGAGGCGGAGTAGGCGACAGCGTGCGGCCATATCCGTCAATTTGCGGAGACGGCACGCAGGCAGGGCAGTCAGGCCTATGGCATAACTTATACCTTTCCTGCCACTGGGCAGGCAAATATCGAAAATCGATTTTTTTGATTATTTTGTATCCCAGTTGGTTCAGTATGTAACCACAACATTTCTCAAAAATGAAATGGCAGAAACCTAACATAACCTGGATTATCATCCTTCTCCTGGCTGTTTTCTCTGTAATATTCCACCTTGTTTTCTACAAAACTTTCGAATACCACCGGGATGAGTTGTTGTATTTCTCGCTGGGGACGCATCCTGCAGCGGGCTATGCCACCACCCCTCCCCTGGTCGGTTGGCTGGCATATTTATTGATCAAGGTTCTGGGCTACTCCCTGTTTACAGTAAAGCTTGTTCCGGCACTGTTCAGCGGAGGCATGGTGTTGCTGGGAACTGTTATAGCAAAAGAGCTGGGAGGAAAAGAGTATGCAATGATCCTGGCTGCCCTTTCGATGATCGTTCCTCCGCTTATGCTTCGGGCATTCTTCCTGTTCCAGCCTGTTTTCCTCGATATCTTTTTCTGGACACTCACCTTCTACTTTGTAATACGATACATCAATACAAAGAATGACAACTACCTGCTTGTGATGGGGGTAGTTGCAGGGATCGGTATGCTGAATAAATACCTGATTGCCCTTTTATTTATTGGGATTATTCTCCTGTTGCCATTTACCCGTCACCGGAAGGTTTTCAAAGAAAAAAAAATGTATGCCGGTTTGGCGCTTGCATTCATCCTTTTCCTGCCAAACATGGTCTGGCAGATCACTCATGATCTCCCAGTCATCGGTCACATGCGGGCCCTCAATGATACCCAGCTGGTCCATGTCGATCGCATGGGTTTCCTGACCGAACAGCTCCTTATGCCTTCTGTAGCCATTCTTCTTGTGGTTTCCGGACTGCTGTGGCTGCTAATCTCCAGAAGGATGAAAGAATACAGGTTGATTGCCCTGGTAGCTTTATTCACGGTGCTTACCCTGTTCTTGCTACGAGGGAAATCCTACTATACTGCCGGGATCTTCCCTGTCCTGATTGCAGCTGGTGCAGCATTCTGGGATCAGATCCTGAAAAGGAAAATTATCCTGATCGGTTTAATGGTTATCATGCTGGTATTCACCTGGCCCCTGCTCCCCATCGGACTTCCTGTATACAAACCCGATCGAATGATCGAATACTTTCAGAAACTGGAAGAGGAGAAAGGAATGGACGTTGGTCGCAGATGGGAAGACGGAACGGTCCACCCACTGCCCCAGGATTATGCCGACATGCTGGGTTGGGAAGAACTGACCCGGATAACAAAACAGGCTTACGACAGCATCCAAATTAAGAAATCAGCCATCATCTATGCTGAAAATTATGGTCAGGCAGGGGCTATATCCGTGATCGGCAAGAAATATGGATTGCCCGAGGCAATGAGCTTTCACGATAGTTACCGGTACTGGCTACCCCTGAAGCTGGAACATGAGATCACCGAGTTTATCTATATCAACAATGAACTGGGTGAGGATGTTGAAGAGCTGTTCTCTGATATTGTTGAGGTTGGCCGGATCACAAACCCGTATGCCCGGGAGTATGGTACACGGGTCTACCTCTGCAGGAAACCG
>CAZTES010000335.1:0-2828 GCA_964612275.1 uncultured Rikenellaceae bacterium | reverse complement strand
GAAGTAATCTATTTCACTGATGTGTCATGGAATACCTGCCTCAATTTAAGTTAGTCATAGAGTTGTTTAAGAATGTTATTGTCTTTGAAAGAGACAATAAGGTGGTCTTTGCCGGGGAAAAGATAAAGAGATCTTTCGAAGACGCTGGAATCTGTTTTGAAGCATTGCAAAAAGGGGAATATTCTGAAAAAAGTGAAGAACACCAGATGAAGGAAACCCTGGAAAATGCAAGAGAAAGCCAGCTGCCCAGAACGTTCGTTTCAAAAAAGCTGGAGAATGTGTTTCTCTTTTTCCCGGTAAGTCATACCAACAGCGATCATATCATTTTTTCTGTAAAAGATAAAGTGCTCCAATTCTCGAAAATTGAACGGGAACTGGAAGCCAGAATTAAAGAACTGGAATGCCTCTATTCCATCAGCCATACCCTGGAATCCAGTAAATCCCTGAGTGACGCCATTGAAAAATGCACCCAGCATATCAAGGAAGGATTTCAGCACCCGAAAAACACGAAAGTTGTTATTGAACAGGATAGCAGGCTGTTCGGGGATGTCTCTGCCTTAAAATATAAACGGTATAATGAATTGAATGTTGACATCAAACTCAATAATAAAAAAAGAGGTAACATTCATGTTCACCTGATTAAGAAGATGAAGTTCCTGGAGGCAGAGGAGACCCTGATCCAGGAAATTTCCGGTAAAATAGCCCGGGCTATCGAAAACAATGAAAAGAAAAATGCACTGGAAGAACAGCAGAAAATACTCCTTTCAAAGAATAAAACACTGCTAAAACTGACAGAACAGCTTCAACAGGCTTCTGAAAACTTAAAGACATTCTTTGAATCGATTGCAGACCGTATTATCGTCATTGATCAGGAGTATAACATCATTATGTCCAATAAAAAAGAAATTGGGAATTCCGGGAAATGCTATAAAAAATTGTTCAATGCTGATCATAAATGCCCCAAATGTAATGCAGTACTTACTTTCAGGAAAGGGAAAAACAGCATGATGGAAAAATCAATTGATGGGAAATACTTTTTAATGCGTTCCTATCCCATTTTCGATAAGGAGGGAAAGGTTGAAAGAGTACTCGAAGTATGCCGGGACATTACCCTGAACAAACAACTGGAATCACAGCTCATTCAATCCTATAAGCTTGCTTCACTGGGGAAACTGGTGGCAGGCGTTGCCCATGAGATCAATAATCCCAACACATTCATACTGGGAAACCTCAAAATTATTCAGGAGGGCTTCAATGATATTTTTCCCATCCTGGATCACTATTTTGACAAACATCCTGAAGAGAAAATCGCACGGTTACCCTATGATGTTTTTAAGGAGAATGTTTCCATTCTGATCGGTGATATGATTAAGGGAGCAAACCGGACAAAACAAATTATACTCGACCTGAGGAATTTTGCACGAAAAGATGAAGAAGCCTTGTCGGACAAAGTGGATATCAATTATTTAATAAAGAATCACCTTACCTTTACACAAAAACACATCAAAAAACAGGCTCAGGTCACATTCGATCTTAATCCCAATGTCCCTCATTTCAATGGAAGCATTCAGAAGCTGGAACAGGTACTGATGAACATGATTATCAATGCCTCACAGGCAATAGAAAATGGGGTTGGATTGATCACCATTAAAACGGATTATGGCCAGTCCACGAGAGAAGTGGTCATAAAAATAACAGACAACGGAAAAGGCATGGATGAGAAAACCAAAAAGAATATCTTTGATCCATTCTTTACCACCAAACGGGACAAAGGTGGATCAGGATTAGGTCTTTCCATTTCCTATGGGATCATAAAAGATCATCATGGGAAAATTGAGGTGGACTCCACGCTGGGATCCGGCACAACCTTTACCATTCGCATTCCGGCTAAATTAAATGATAAAAAATGACCAAGGTACTTGTAATTGATGACAATCCGGCAATCTTGAATTTTCTGAATGTCTTTCTCCTTCAATCGGGAGGCTTTGAACCCCAAACACTTCAGGATAGCCGGAATGCATATGATCTGCTGAAAAAGGAGAAATTTGATGTTCTCTTGCTGGATATGGATATGCCTCACGTGTCAGGACTTGATATCCTTAAATTCATTAATGAGAATAACCTCAATATTGTTACAATCGTATTAACCGGAGTGGAAGATGTTGATCTGGCAATATCGGCGATGAAATTGGGTACCTTTGATTATATGCTCAAACCCATTGACGAGGAGAAACTGCTCGATACGATACACAATGCCCTGAAAAATGTTCAGATGGAACAGGTGCAACCTGGTGCAAATGGAGTTGTTTCAAGGGACGATCTTAAACACAAACAGGTTTTTGAGCATATCATTACCAACAACGAAGAAATGATCCGGATATTCCGGTATGTCGAGAAGTTTGCCGTTACGGATAATAGTGTACTGATCTGGGGGGAGAGCGGGTCAGGAAAGGAACTGATTGCAAAAGCCATTCATGAAATAAGCAAAAGAAAAAACAAGCAATTTATCGCGGTAAACGCCGGCACATTTGCCCATGAGCTTTTTTCTTCTGAATTTTTTGGACACGAGAAGGGAGCATTTACCGGTGCCGATACAGATAAAACCGGTTTTATCGAAGAGGCGAATGGTGGAACCTTATTTCTGGATGAGATCGGAGAACTATCCCTTCCCATTCAGGTGAAATTACTGCGTGTCTTACAGGAAGAGGAGTTCTATAAACTGGGATCTACCAAAAATATTAAAGTGGACGTACGGATCATTGCTGCGACGAACAAAAACCTTTTTGAGGAGATTCAAAATGGAAATTTCAGAAAAGACCTCTTTTTCC
>CAZTES010000334.1:0-2829 GCA_964612275.1 uncultured Rikenellaceae bacterium | reverse complement strand
ATTGAACGGAAATACTTCCCCCATGAAGCTTCATGATCTGCCTGGAAAAACTCAGTCCGATGCCGGTCCCTTCTTGTTTTGTTGAGTAGAAGGGAACAAATATTTGCTCCAGCTGTTCAGGCAGAATCCCTTTGCCATTGTCCTTAATCTCAATAACGGTATGGTTTCCTTCCATTTTTGCACAGAATCTGATCACAGGTTTCTGAACACCCGATAGCGCATCGATACTATTGCTGATGAGGTTTATGATTACCTGCTCAAGAAGGTGCGGGTCCGCAGTTACATGCATTTCTTTATCCGGAAGGTCCCGTTCCAGAATGACCTGTTTTTTCTGAAGCTCCCCCTGCATTAGCCGACCGATACCGTCGCAAAGATCAGTTAGTCTGATACTTTTCGGTTTCACCAGTTTTGGTAATTGAGAAAGTTTCCGGTATCCATTCAGGAAATGATCCAGCCCTTCGGTTCTCTCCCGGATGGATGCAACCGATTCCCGGATATCTGAGAGGTTCATTTCCGTTAGCTCGGAGAGTTCCTTATGAATCCCGTTCTCTTTTTCGAGGATCATAGAGACAGTTTCGGTTAAAGAATTTATCGGGGTGATTGAATTCATGATCTCATGGTTCAGTATCCGGATCAGCTTGTGGGTTGCCTCGATCTCTCCCTGTTCAATCTCCTCCTGGACATCCTGAAGTGTGATCAGGCGCCAGGATTCATCCTGAAGTTTCAAGCGGCTGATATGGACAGAAAGATTTCTTTTGCCAATGGGAAGATCCAGTTTAATGATGGACGATCCACTTCGTGTTATCTTCTCAATCTGGCCTGTGAATGAAGGTCGTGCTTCTTTCAGGTCCGACCAGGAGGTGCATTTAATCACCTGAAGCAGGTCGGATGCGGGGTTATTCATGATCCCGATTTTCCCCGATTCATTCACAGAGATTATTCCGACCTTAATGTGCTTTACCACCTCATCAAGGTATTGAAATTGAAGTTCCTTATCTCTGCTCAGGTCTTTATACTTATCAATCACCTTATTGAAAGCTTTATTCAATTCAATGAATGGGGAAGATTTTACCTTCTCCTGGAAATGAATGGAATAATCCGAGTCAAAAATGATCATGAAGAATCGAAGCAGATTCTGGTTGGTCCGGTTCAGGAATTCATACAGCATGATCACCTGCAACAGGAGAATAATGAGCAGACTGATCAACGTAAATACCATTTGATTTTCAACAGGTTCCCGGATGACAATTGAAATCAGGACCATGTTTACCAGCAACAAAAAGATGCGAAATAGAAGGGATAGTGCAAATCGATTCGTATGCATACCGTACATAATTAATCGGGTTTTATTAAAACCATTTATAGGCCGAATTTTTTCATTCTTCTGTACAATGCAGCGCGGGCTATACCCAGTTCCCTGGCTGTTCTTGTCATATTGCCACGATTATGGTTGATCGCTTTCATTATCAGCTGTTTTTCATTCTCTTCAAGATTGAAGATGTTTTGCAGCTCAGGGGCAGGAACAGGATAACTGGTGGGGAACAGGTTTGCTGATGAGAGTTGTCCTGAACAGCTAAGTATGACAGCCCTTTCAACGGCATTTTTAAGTTCTCTGATATTCCCCGGCCATGGATAGTTTTTTAATTTTCTGAGGGTATGTTGACTGATTTTAAGCTCCGATTTGTGGTATTTCTGACGATAGATTTCAAGGAAGTGATCAACCAGCAACGGGATATCGTTTTTTCTCTCCCTGAGTGCAGGAAGGTGGATCTCTACCGTGTTTATTCTGTATAACAGATCCTCCCTGAATCTTCTTTCATTCACCATCTGCTTCAGGTTCCTGTTAGTAGCAGAAATCAGCCGGACATCAACCGGAATTTCGATAGGCGATCCAAGCTGTAATACCTTCCTGTTTTCAATGACACTCAGCAACTTTGACTGCAATGGGTGTGAAAGATTGCCGATCTCATCCAGGAAAATGGTTCCCCCTGAAGCCAGCTCAAACCGGCCGGGTCTGTCCTGATAAGCATCCGTATAGGCTCCTTTTACGTGCCCGAACAGTTCACTCTCAAAAAGCGTTTCAGCGATAGCGCCCAGATCGATAGTAATGAATACCTGCTCTTTGCGCTTTGACTGCCGGTGAATATCCCTTGCAACCAGCTCTTTACCGGTTCCGTTTTCGCCAAGGATTAAAACATCGGCATCTGTTTCAGCTACCTTGGAAATCAGCTCTTTAATCTTTTTAACAGGGTATGAATTACCGATAAAGAATTGAAAATCTTTATCCATATCCTGGGATAACCGTTCACTGGTTCTCTGAAGCCGGATGACTTCCGCTTTTGCCTTCCGCAAACGGATGCAGGAAAGAATCGTTGCCAGTAGTTTCTGATTGCTCCAGGGTTTCACAATAAAATCAGCAGCCCCTGATTTGATCGACTGAATGGCAAGGTCAATATCACCATAGGCTGTAATAAATATCACCAAGGCTTCCGGATCAGTTTCCAGGATCTTTTCCAGCCAGTTTAACCCTTCTTTACCATCCATCTCTCCCTTCTGAAAGTTCATGTCCAGAAGAATAACATCAAAATCTTCCTGCTTCAGGATTTCCACCAGGTTCTGAGGGGATGATTCAGTCCGCACCACCGGAAAAACCTGTTTTAAAAACATCTGACCACTATCCCGGATTCCCGGATCATCATCAACCAGGATTATTTTTCCATCGTATCGTTGCATGATTCAACTGATTAATGGTTGTTTTAAGGATACTGAATTCCCTTTTTACCGGAATTCAGTATCCTAAAGATAAGAAAAATGTGTTATTTTCGGACA
>CAZTES010000333.1:0-2833 GCA_964612275.1 uncultured Rikenellaceae bacterium | reverse complement strand
TGACCAGGCAGCCAGTGATTTGAGATCAATGGGTGTCTCGCTTGCCTCAAAATCATCGATGTAGGATACCCCCTCCTTCTTGATCGCCTTGTTGTGCCCCGGGATCAGGTGGGCAAACTCACCGGTGAACGTGATGCTGGATGGTGTCTTGGTATCCAGAAAAGGAAGCTTGTCAATGATATTGGTTAAGAGCTGGGATTCAGTATGATAGGTGGTGTTCAGACCCCAGATGGTATTCGAAATGGGCTCATCACCAATATTCACCTTCTGTGTCAGCGGTCGTTCGGTGAGATTCAACAGGGTTGCACCGATGTTAAAATCATCCGAAAAGCGGTAATCGAGATGAGTCCCAAGGAGCGTCTTGGTCTGCAGATTGAATAGCTGATTGGATTCCAGGGAGACCCGGATGGGGGTTTGCGATTCTAGAAGACCGGTATTGATGATCTTTACCCGTCCCAGGTTATAATCCACCGTATAATCCACGTTTTCCGTCAGTTTTATTCCTCCCGCTGTCACCACTACCGAACCCTGGGGCACATTCATGGCATTCAGGGAAATTTCAGAGCCCGATGAGGACGAATAGACCCCGGACAGGATAAATTTATTCTTCTCGGCTATTTGCTGTGCTTTAACCTTGGTGGAATCGTATAACTCTTCAAAAACATATTTGTCCGCTATGGCATCATTCCCGATTTTCTGTCTCAGGTAACTGCCAAATGGTTCCAGTATGGGAAAGATAACACGCCCGGTTTTCGAGTTTATGGTCAGCCCTTCAATAAAATCAAACTTGCCATCCGGTGAAGGCTCCAGCTGGGAATTCAGGTTGTCCATATTCAGCACCTGCAAAAGGATCTTCTCCTTGATATTTCCTTCGGTAAGGTAATTGACCGCATTCCCCGTCTTATCATCCTGGTACAACACATTCAACTCAAAATCAAGGTTATCGACCTGGTATGCCCCGACAGCATAAATGTTTTTCATCATCAGGTCCCATGTTGGCAGCTTGGGTGACAGGTTGGTCCCCTTGAGGAGTTTCACGATAAGCACTTCCGGCGCACTGACCCCATCGGATGAAAATTCCCCAACCTTAAAAACCTGTCCTCCAATAGTAAATTCATAGGCAACCGCAAGGATCTCATCTGCATTCAACGCCGAATTCAGGGATATATATCCCAGCTTTCTGTTGATGGTATATTCCCGTTCACTCAGTTTGCGGGCATTTTCAACTTTTTCATAATCCTGACCAATAATAAAATCGGGAGCCAGTGGTCCGAGGACCGAGGTGATCTGGTCAATGCTTCTCACCTGCATATAGGTGGTGATCATCTCCTGGTATAACCCGTTCAGATCATTATCGGGATAGGGTCCCGACCCGGTTTGAGCAAATTGCGGAATGGTGTTGAAGATGTTTTCATCCGATTCAGCAAGGTCCATCAATGCCAGGATATTCCTGGAATCCTCAAAATTTCTCGTCTTATTGGTTACCCATACCTCAATGCGTTCAATGTTGATTCCAGAATTAACGATGGGCAGATTCTGCATTGCACGGTCGTAATTATTGCGAAAATATTGGGAAAGGAAGAAGTGCTTATTGGCATCGTAATCATCTGCATAAATCTCATATTCACTCAGTTGTGCTCCACCTTTCACTTCGATAACCGAAGTTTTCCCTTTCTGTTGAGAGAAGATGCTGGTAATGGTCAGTTTACCAAATTGCAGCTCGGTCTTCAGCCCGAAGAGGCTCTGGCTTCCGGTGATCAGGGAACCGGTTAACGGAAGGGTAACATCACCCGCTTCAATCTTCTTTATGATCTCATCTTCTTTCCCGGCATACTCCAGTTTGGTTTTGTTTTCGAAATCAAAGGTGGCTTCGGTATTATAATTCACGCCCAGCTTCATCTTATCGCCGATTGTCCCGGTCACGTTCATTTGAATTTTTTCCTGGAAATCGAACGTGGTTACTTTCCTGAGTTTTTCTGAAAGTGCCGGGTTATCGATTTTTGAAATGTTGGCACCAAAGATCAATTCTGCCGACCCCTGGGGTACAATGTCAATGGTATTGCTTCCAAACACCTTATCAAAGGCTTCCACTCCAATGCGCAACTGGGGTATCAGTGAAGCACGGTAGTCCACCCCGCCCCCACTGGCTTTATCCCTCCAGTAATCCCTCATCGACTTGTTAAACTCATACCTCCGGTACTCCTCCAGGCTCATCGATGTGGGCAACCGGTAATTGAAATTCCCCACCTTTTCGGTAATGATGTATTCATTGGTTTCCGGATCGTATGTAACAGTGGTAATAATGTTTGAGGGAAGGTCAAGGTAGAGTCCCGATTGGGGTTCGGTGAGGAAGGGATTTCCGGAATGATCATTGAAGTCATACCGCAGGTTTACATCCCGCTCCTTGCGGACGGTATCCTGCTGCGCTACCTCAAAAAAAGGGGAGGAAAAGCTTCCATAACCCGCATAAGCTACAGGGGTTGAAAGAAGTATTCCAGGTAGAATATAACAAATCCATACCAGTGAATATTTACACCTTCTCTTCAAAAGTCCAATGGCAATAGGTTATAGTACTACAGTTTCTTCAGGGCTTTTTTGATCAACTCTTCAACGGTAATATCATTCTCCTGTTGAAGAATCTGATCCAGGACTTTCTGAACGGAAGCTTTGGAAAAGCCCAACATCACTAAAGCAGATAACGATTCTTCTCTTAGAGTATTGCTCTCTGTAGTAAATATTTCATCAATTTCGGCGGTTTTTCCGAATTTGTCTTTCAGATCAACAATTACCCGTTGAGCAGATTTCGTCCCGATGCCTTTAATGCTCTTCAACA
>CAZTES010000332.1:0-2872 GCA_964612275.1 uncultured Rikenellaceae bacterium | reverse complement strand
TCATGAATTTATCGATGTTCATTTTTTCTGGATTTAAATTAGGATATCAATTTTACTCAGGAATAGATAAGAATACAAAAATAAGCCGGTTATCCCCTTATTATTTATGATATTCCTCATACTTTTTGAACATAGCCGGACAGGGAATTATGAATGACTGCCCTCTCCTCTTTTGTCAGGGAAGTAATGGGTATGGGTGGGTATTTTGCAACGCCTGATCTCATCTGCTGGTACAGGTATAGGTTGCGTTTCAGTCCCAGGCTGCTCTTCTTAACCTCGAAACGGGCAAAACTATTTTTAGGAATCTCAATCGAATTCTTTTTGCTCGAAAAGATCCGCAGGGAATAAAAACGGAAAATCAAATTTGGCCCTTTATCGGAATAGAAAATGTAGCACAGATTGAGGAAATATTGAAATAACAGGATCAGCGCAAATATCCCAATCAGGATCGCAGTAATATAATTTTTATCCAATCCGAACAGGGGAGTGTCCAGCAAGCGGGTAGTGTAGATAACAATGACCAGGCTAACAAATATGATGGTCAGGATAAAGGTCCTGAATCGCACCATAATGGCTGTTTTCCGGTTTTGAAGAACCATCTCTATTGCTGAATAATGGATTTACTCATTCTGACTGATCGAGTTGTAAAAATAGATCAAATCGATCATCTCCTCTTCACTCCTGAGCTTCAGCTTATTATCCTGAATGAATTTCGTCAGTTCCTCCTCATGATCATCCAATGCTTTCAGCATGCTTTTTTTCCCTTTTTGAATTTGCACAGCAGATGCATCGCCTTTTTTCACAAAATATTGCTCTGTGGTGCGGAAATAGTCCCTGAAATTTCCCCCAGCCATGTCTGTTGGAGGTACTTCTTCCCGCTTAACAATAGTGCTCCGTCGAAGGAGAAGCTGGGTATTTCCCCAGGCCAGTACCTCAAAATAGCCGGCTTCCTGTTGCCTGTTTTGAATGAAATCATAATAGGCAAACGAACGGTGCCCGAAAGTAACGTGATCAATTTGTCGGGGCTTGGCAAAAACCAGGATTTTATCATCCAGCTTAAATTCAATTTCATCCGTATGATGATTCAGCCTCATGAGCACATCCTGTGTGGTAGTACTATCCATATGGATAATTTCGCCCACTTGAAACTCCTCATCGACGAATGGGTTACCCTTAACGTCTACGTACCTGTCGGGTCCGATGAGCATCCCGCGACGCATCATCTCGTCAAACCTGACATTTGCTGATTTTGGAGTTGTTATCTGGGCACTTGCTGTATGACAAACAAGCACCAGGAACGAAACACCAAGAATCATATATTTCCCGCGTAAGTTCATTGTATTTGTTATTTTGATTTTCTTTTCAAACTTATGAAAAACCGTGATTTATTCAAAACAATAAAATGTTCAAAAATCATACCATTTAAACATTACCTTCGTTTTGTATTAAAGAATGCCTGCATCCATTGCCGGCAATCCGCCTCAAGAATTTCAGGAATCACTTCTGTTTTAGGATGAAGGATATTTTCCTGCAAGGTTGAATACCCTCTCTTTTCATCCCTGGTACCATACACGAGGGTACCCAGCTGGCTCCAGAAACAAGCCCCGGCGCACATGATACATGGTTCAACGGTGACATAGAGTGTGCAATCACTCAGGTGTTTTCCTCCGATGAAGTTGGTGGCTGCTGTAATTACCTGCATTTCTGCATGTGCCGTAACATCATTCAGTCCCTCGGTAAGGTTGTGTGCCCGGGCTATAATCTTTCCTTTACAAACAACAACAGCACCAACAGGAACCTCATTTTTCGAAAACGCAATCCGCGCCTCCTTGAGGGCTTCTTTCATAAAATGTTCATGCGATGGAGGGGAGAGTTGCATGGTGTAGCCGTCGTAATTACAGGGTCCCTTTGTGCACAAATTAGGACTTTTTATTCGATAATACAAACCATAAATTTTTCCTTACATTTGCTCAAGAAAACAATCAGATATGCTCAGAACACACACCTGTGGGGAATTGAATCGTACC
Organism: uncultured Rikenellaceae bacterium; assembly: GCA_964612275.1. Lineage (GTDB taxonomy): Bacteria > Bacteroidota > Bacteroidia > Bacteroidales > VadinHA17. The sequence goes on along the minus strand of CAZTES010000332.1, from coordinate 845 downwards.
GCAATCAACCAGAACGTGACACTTTGCGGATGGGTTCACCGTTCGCGTGATCTCGGAGGGATGACATTCATCGATTTGAGGGACCGATACGGTATTACACAATTGGTCTTCAACATGGAATCCAAACCAGACCTTTGTAAGGAGGCAAGAAAGGTGGGGCGCGAATTTGTACTATCCGTCACCGGAAAGGTAACAGAACGAAGCAACAAAAACCCGAATATCCCTACCGGCGAGATCGAGGTATTCGTCGATGAACTCAGGATCCTAAACCGGTCTGAAATCCCTCCGTTTACCATAGAAACAGAAACCGATGGAGGAGAAGAATTACGCATGAAATACCGGTACCTTGACCTGAGAAGGGAACCGGTGAAAAAGAATGTCCTCCTTCGACACCGGATGGCTCAGGAAGTCAGGAAATACCTCGATTCAAAACAGTTTATTGAAATTGAAACTCCGGTCTTGATTAAATCAACACCGGAAGGTGCAAGGGATTATGTTGTTCCTTCCCGGATGCATCCTGGAAGTTTTTATGCACTGCCGCAGTCGCCACAAACATTTAAACAACTGATCATGATCGCCGGGTATGACCGCTATTTCCAATTGGTTAAGTGTTTCCGGGATGAAGATTTCAGGGCCGACCGGCAACCTGAATTTACACAAATCGATTGCGAAATGTCCTTCGTCGAAAAGGAAGATGTTCTGGAAACTTTTGAAGGACTGGCAAAACATCTGTTCAGCAAAATTCTGGGGATTGACATAGAAGGGACTTTTCCCAGAATTCCTTTTGATGAAGCCATGCGTGATTACGGGACCGATAAGCCGGATATCCGCTTTGGAATGAAACT
>CAZTES010000331.1:0-2876 GCA_964612275.1 uncultured Rikenellaceae bacterium | reverse complement strand
TTCAAGATTGGACCGGAGGTGGATATCGGTAATGGGTTGGAGGGAGAAGCGACGCACTGCCATGAGCTCCTCCACTGTCCCATCGAACTGGAAATATTCCATCAGAAAATCAGGAAACTTCGATTCCACCTGTTCCCTGGTATTGTTCTCATGTAGAAGAACATAGGTGTAGACAGCTGCCCAGGTACGAGCATAGTATAGTTCCTCATAGCCGGCACTGATCAGCTGTTTCGTAAATGTACTGAACGATACCAGGAAATCGAATTTGAAATGGGTATTCGGGGGAAGTGCTTTTATTACGCCGGTAACAGTGAGGGGCACGGTTGATTCCATGTATAGCGTTTTGCCCATGGAATCTTCATCACCAAAATATTTTTCTGCAATCCGCGGTGTAATAACAATGGAGAAAAGATCCCTCAGTGCCGACTTCGGATCTCCCTGAAGAAATTCAATATCAAAGATCTCCAGGGCAGCCGAGTCGGTGAAGAAACCCCAGTTTTCCTGAAACCTCCTGGGTTCCCCGTCCTCCGGTCTGTACTCCAGCAACAGATCATGCATGTACCTGAAATGGGTTGCCTTTTCGATTTCCGGATAATAGCGGGTAATTTCTTCAGCCAGGACAGGAGCGGTGGGTGCCCAGTTCCTTACCTGGTCACCGTAATGTGCTTCACTGGTAACACGATAGATCCTGTCTGCCCTGGTAAAGAACCGGTCATAACTGATCTCATCCCTGATGTGAGTGAGGATCATGAACCCGGCAGTGATCCCAAGTGCAAGCCCCAAAAGATTAATAAAACTATTGAGCCTGAATCTCCAGAATATCCGGATGATGGTTTTGATGTAGTTTCTTATCACGTCGGTGTATGTTAATTGTTATTCGTTAATGGTTAAATCCGTTTGATCATTTATAAAAAATTCATTCATGCTTGAAATTATCTGGAACAATATGAAACAACATGGAACAACATGAAACCAAAGTCCGATTAGATTAATTTTTCCTGCTGTTTATTTGAAAATGCTTACTATCATTATTACTCATACCTTAAACTTTCAGCCGGATTCCTGATAGCCGACCGATAGGTCTGAAAACCAATGGTCAGGATCACGATAAACAAAACCAGCCCGGCAGTACCGATAAACATCTCCGGGGGTAGGTCTGTTTTATAGGCACAGTTTTTCATCAATACTCTCATAAGTAAATAACCTAATGGAAAGGCTATTGCAAAGGCAACCAGGATCAATTTCACATTCTCATAAGCCAGAAGCCTCATGATCTGTAGGACCGATGAGCCAATTGTTTTCCGGATTCCGATTTCCTTAGTGCGCTGATCGGCAGTAAAAGTGGATAGTCCGAACAGACCCAGGCAGGAGATAAAGATTCCGAGCAGGGTGAAGCCCAGCATGGTGGGAGATATGTTTCTGAGCTCCTTATAGATCGGATCAAGGTAATCGTTGAACTCCTGGTAGATGAACGGATAAGCCGGATTCAGATCTTCATGAATCCCCTCCACGAATTTTATCATCTCATCGATTTTCCCGGGCAAGGATTTGACGAAGATATTATCCCCGGTTTTTCCCAAAGGCAGAATGAGCTCTTCTCCTCCAATGGTGAAAGGGAAGGATGGGAAATCCTCGATAACACCGATGATGGTATATTTATCATAGTAGAGGTAAAATGTTTTCCCGATTGGTGAATTCCACCCCATTTTTTTCGCAAGTGCCCGGTTAATGATGATGGCTTCTTCCTGGTCTGTTTCGTATTTTTCAGAGTAAAATCGTCCTTCAATCATTTCCAAACCAAAAAGATCTGTGTAATCATACCCCACCCAGCTCACGCGAGCAAGATCGTTCTTTGCCCCCGGTTCTTCTCCCCATTCAAATTCTCCCTGGTCAATATAAAATGGAACTTTGGACGCTGTTGTAACAGCCAGGATTTCGGGATTTGACAGCAATTTTTCCTTAAATAGCGAGTACTTCTCTTTCAGTTCTCCCCTGGCTGATATAAGAATAATACCGTCTCTCTGGATCCCAAGATCGGCTTTTTGAATATAGGCATATTGCTTATATACCATCCAGGTACACAGGATCAGGATGATTGCGAATGTAAATTGAGTAACAACCAGGATTTGTCTGATTGTTGCCCCTTGCTTTCCAGTGGTTAAGAGGTTCCGGATAACATCCAGCGGTTTAAACTGGGAAAGGAAAAGTGCAGGGTAACTTCCGGCAATAAACCCAGAAAAGATGAGAATAGCTGCAAGCTCAATGATTAGTAGCGGGTCAGCAAGATTCAGTGAAAAATCAATTGAAATCCGTGCGTTGATCCAATCCAGGATCAGATCTGAAACAAGTAGCGAAATATTCAGAGCAATGAATGTCAGTAGCAGGGTTTCTCCATAAAACTGTGCGATTAGTGACCATCTTGATGCTCCGACCAATTTACGTATTCCTACTTCCTTTGTGCGTTTCAGGTACCGGGCTGTGGAAAGATTCATGAAATTAATGCAAGCAATCAACAGGATAAGAACCGCAAGTAGCGAAGTGATGATAATCCCGGCAATTGCTTTTGATTCACCATACAGGTATGCCTTTTTCAGTGGAGTTAAAAACTGCCTGAAATCGGAATCGGGATCGAAAAGTCCTGCAAAAAATTGTGGTAGCTGATCACTGATTCTTTCTACGGGGGCATCCTCCTTCATCAACAGGTAGGTATAATATGGATTGCCTTCAAACCGTTCGATGTCGTGCCCTAACTCCTTCAGGAATGCAAATGGTATTAGAAAATCGAATGGGTGACTTGTGTTATCCGGTACGTTTTTAACTAATCCTGTTACCGTAAAATCAAAGGTGTTGTTTATCCTGATGGTTTTTCCGAGAGG
>CAZTES010000330.1:0-2947 GCA_964612275.1 uncultured Rikenellaceae bacterium | reverse complement strand
TCCCTCAGACGCTACCGCCGGGATCATTTCATCGATCACCAGGTCGACATAGGCTTTCCTGTTGTTTTTGAATGCTTCGGGAACAGCATGCGCCCCCAGAAATGTCGATTTGATGGTCATTGGAACCGATTCTTTCAATCGTCTGATAACCCGCAGAATCTTTAACTCATCTTCAACACTCAGCCCGTATCCGCTTTTGATCTCCACGGCTCCCGTACCCATGCGTATGATTTCATTGATCCGTTGCAGAGATTGTTCATAGAGATCATCTTCAGAACTGTTGTGAAGCAGTTTAGCAGAATTGAGAATCCCCCCTCCCCGTTTAGCAATCTCCTCATAGGAGAGCCCGCGAATCTTATCCATGTATTCAATTTCCCGGCTTCCGGCATAGACGATGTGTGTATGGGAATCACAATAAGATGGAAAAACCAACCTGCCGGTCGCATCAATGGTTTCTCCGTTTTTATACTCATTCGGCAACTCCTCCATTTTTCCGTAATTATCAATCACTCCATCGCTGATAGTAAGAAATGCATTTTCAATGGTTTCTAACACAGCCATCTCTTTGCCTGCAACCCACTTTCTTTTGTCATCGTCGATCTGGATCAGGGATTTTATGTTTTTAATCAGGAACATGATATGAATGTATTTGAATCTTTACGAAAATAGTAATTACATACAAATTATTGTGTATGGAAGAGGATAATGTCTATAAGGCTGAGGAGAAAAAGGTTAATGATTCATTGAAAATTGTTAATGAGACTATAATTTCTGGAGCGGATAACGAATTGAAATCATGAAGTCGAATTAACCCATTGTTCGGATTGAATATTTAATTAACTCAAATGTGTATTAGAATTTATTTGTTATTTTGGATGACCGTACAAAGTTAACTTATAAACTTATCACATAGTGATGCCTATGGCATAACTTATAACTTCACTCCCCTCTCATCCTTAATCCATTATTCTTCCTTATCCTCCGAAGTCTTCTTTGAACACCGTAGTTTCAGCGAAGGTGTTGGAGAAGGAGGAATCCTTAATCTGTTGGTTTTTGACAAAAGAATATCTATATTGATCCAAAATTTTATGAACAGGTTTCACTATTAACCCCTCCCCAAATGAAACGGCATATTTTTTTTATCACCCTGATTTTCATCGGGGTACACCTTCTCGTTTCCGGCCAGGATGCGGAACAGAAAAAACAGAAAGAGGAAAAGATCAAGACCGGTTTTAACTTCGGTGCCCTGCCCGTTGTGGCGTATGATTCAGACCTGGGGTTCGAATACGGCGCACTTGCAAACCTTTACTTTTATGGTGACGGCAGCCGCTACCCGATGTACAACCATTCCATTTACCTGGAAGCTTCGAGGTATACAAAAGGAAGCGGCATTTACCGGCTCTATTACGACACCGATCGCCTGTTGAAGGACATCCGGACCAAGTTCGATATCGCCTACCTGCCCGATGAGAAGATGGACTTCTTCGGTTTTAACGGCTATGAAACCGTTTACAATCGGGAATGGACAGACCCGGATGAGCCGTCAGATGTGTACAGGACCTCTGCTTTTTATAACTACCGCAGGCAGCTATTCAGGATGTCGCTGAACCTGGAGGGAAAACTTGCCGGCGAAAAAATCAAATGGACAGCCGGCATTGCCCACTATAATTTCACCACCGGATCCATTCGGACAGGGAGGCTGGATTTGCCGGATACCGCTTCACTTTATAACCATTACATTGACTGGGGGATTATTCCGGAGGATCAGGCAAAAGGTGGGAATGTTCAGTATGTTAAACTCGGAACAGTCTATGATTCAAGGGATAATGAACCCAACCCGATGAAGGGTATCTGGACCGAACTGGTTATCCGCGTTGCTCCCTCCTTCCTGGGCAATGAGGATTATGGCCATGCCAAACTTGCCATCACGCACCGGCAATACTTCACCCTGATCGAAAATGACCTCTCCTTTGCCTACCGCCTCGGGTACCAGGGAACATTGTGGGGAGATGCTCCATGGTATGTGCAACCCGTTATTGCAACATCCGTACTGAAAGGTGCAACCAACCAGGGACTGGGAGGATCTAAAACCCTGCGGGGAATCCTCCGGCACCGGGTGGTGGGTGACCATGTAGCCTATGGTAATTTTGAAGTCCGCTGGAAAGTGGTGCGGTTCCGGTTCCTGAAAGAGAATTACTGGTATATCGGATTGAATGGATTCCTGGATGCCGGTATGGTACTTAAAGGCATCGATATCGATTACGACCTGGTCGAAAGCCGCATGGCACTTGAACCCAATAACGATCCTGATGATTTCTTCAAACCGGACGAAGAATCCGTGCACCTCAGCGCCGGAGCCGGTATCCGGTTCGTCATGAACCAGAACTTCATCGTCGCTGTCGACTTCGGTAAAGCATTTAACAAGCAGGATGGGAATACGGGATTGTATATTGGATTGAATTATTTGTTTTAGGTCATTAGAAGAATTCATCTTATTACACCTTGTACAGCTGTTTCAGATGGTTTCATATTGTTTCAGATGGTTTCATATTGTTTCAGATGGTTTCAGATGGTTTCATATTGTTTCAGATGGTTTTATAACTAAAGATTTTCTTTATTGATATAAATGACGATTTTCAAAAATAGATGAAATGCCGGGGCCTTCCAATACTTGAAATACATCACTATGTTCACTTAATCATTAAGCGTTCTTTATTCAATATTCAAGATTCCACAACCCCTTTAGGGGTGACATGTTTTTAGAAAGAATCACAAGGAATCATTTCCGGTCCAACTACTGTGATCCTCAGCAGGAAATCCTTCCATGGACCGTTATGCACCAGCCGACAGACAGAACGAATTTTTACAATTAACCTCTAACGATTAACTTTTAACTGTTCTTTAACTGTTCCTTCAACAATTCTTTGGCATTTTTCAAAGCAGCATC
>CAZTES010000329.1:0-2949 GCA_964612275.1 uncultured Rikenellaceae bacterium | reverse complement strand
ATTCTATTTCCTTGGAACAATTCGTAAAACATATGGTGTTGATGGTGAAGTGGTGATTGATTTTAACAATAACCCCACCAAAGCCAGCATAAAAAAATTGGAATCCGTTTTCATCGAGATCGATGGACAACGGATTCCTTTTTTTATCTCAGGAATAAAGAGAATAAGTTCCGAAGCTGCCATTTTTAAATTTGAGCTGGTGGATAAAATGGATGATGCAAAGCCGTTGATGCATTGCAACGTGTACACCAACCTTCGGGATTTTACCACCCGGAAAAACGAAAGGGTTGATCTAACCGTACTATCTGGATTTACCGTCTTTGGAGTGAGGGAAGGAGAGATCGGTACAATTGATGAGATTGTAATTTATCCGAAGAACAGTGTTCTGAAAATTTTTTTCAAGGGGAAGGAAATTCTGGTCCCGTTTGACGAGGAATTGATCGAATCGATCGATATGAGCAGGAAACGGATCGATATACATCTTCCCGAAGGATTGATTGAACCGGATTTGTAATCATATCTCAGGACAATGCAGCACAAAGTGAATTTCTCAGTCTTTTATAAAAATAGTCTATAATGAAAGCAAAAAGAGTGTTTATAACAGGGATGACCCTGATTGTTTTCTTTTCCGCCTCTTCCTGTTTTAGTATGAACGGAGATGTGAAAAAGGAGAAACGGGATGTAGGATCATTTGAACAAATCGGTCTGGGAATCTCAGCTGATCTCTATCTTAAACAGGGTAAAACCACTGAGGTAATCATTGAAGGACCAGAGAATGTATTGGAGAAGATAAGCACAGAGGTTAAAAATGGGAATTTATCCATTCGGTATGATCCCTTGAGATTTTCCAATTATCCCCGCGTTACGATTTATATTACCGCTCCGGTTATTAAAGGTTTACGCGTCTCCGGGTCGGGGGATATCATCGCCGAGTCCACTATTGAAACGGATGATGTTGCTTTTAGTATCAGCGGGAGTGGAAAAATTAACCTGGCTGACCTGAAAGCAGAGCATGCATCCGTTGGCATTTCCGGTTCCGGGAACATTACGCTGAGTGGATCAGGGAGCCTGAGAACCCTCGAGTTGTCCATTTCCGGTTCCGGGAACCTGGATTCAGAGAATCTTGCTGCAGAGGAGTTTACAGCAAGAATCAGTGGTTCAGGCTCCTGTCGTGTTCATGTAAATGCTACGCTAAAAGCAAGCATATCCGGAAGCGGTAAAGTATTCTATTCGGGGAATCCTGTGATTGATGCCTCTATTTCCGGTTCCGGGAAAGTGGTGTCGTCCAGGTAATACGGTATTTATTCTCTGATAATCGTTATCCTGCCTGATGGATCGAGCGTAATGATTTTTGAGGGAATATTCAGCGATGCATCCTGATTTTCCCAACGAACAACATAATCGACCGTGTCAATCATTTTTGGATCAATCTCGTTAAAGGATAGTGGGAAAGGAGAACCCGAGAAATTGGCAGAAGTTGATACCAGAGGGGTACCCAGTTGAGTGATCAATTCACAGCAAAATGCATCGCGGGTAATCCTGATTCCAATGCTTCCATCCTCAGCGATCAATTTTCCAGGCAGATTCCGGGCATCCGGATAGATAATGGTTAATGGTCGGTGTTCGTCAGCAATCAATTGAAAGGCTGTATCAGGGATGGCAGTAACGTATTCACGAAGCATATCCACCGATGAGACGAGGAGCAACATACTTTTGCTATCGGGTCGCTGTTTGATGCCAAAGACCTTACCGACGGCATCCCCATTTGTAGCATCACAACCAATACCCCAGATGGTATCCGTAGGATAGAGAATGGTGTTCCCATTTCTTAAATGACCAACCGTTTGCTGTATGATCTTTTTTGGTGGTGTCATCCCTTTTTATGATGAAAATAGTTATGAATGGTGTATCTCCTGTATGGGGATAATTTCCTCTTTTCAGGAACGCCATGTTGTGAGATATATTGTTCGACGGCTTCATACATCCGTTCCGATGATTTGCCATCTGTATAGGGGTGATATTGCTGAATAATGGACTCCCTTTGCTCGCTGTTGGGATCACTTTTCACCACGGAGTGAAATGTGGACAGAAGCATTTTCGGATCTGTGATATTGGGCCAGGCGATATTACCTGATCTGGTGTTGAAGGTGATTACGGGTTTATTCAGCAGTGTAAATTCATACACTACGGATGATGTGTCAGAGATCATAACATCACTGATGATCAGTTGATCGATGATATCGCTCTCTTTTATGATTTCAACATGATCGGTTTGCTGAAAAAATTTTTCGTATTCAAGCACAATGGAATGGTCCATCAAGTCATGAAACTTTATTCTGAGAAAAATATTTTCTGTTTGAGCGAGCTGCCGGATTTCCGGTTTAATTAATTCAGCTGAGGTAAGCGAGGGGGAAAAGGTAGGTGCATAGAGCACAATCTGCTTACAGCCGGATTCATCGAGAATTTGTTGTTTCTGAGTTTCAAGATCGGGTCGTTTTTCAAATAGCGTATCCAGTTTTGACCATCCGGTTTCAACCACCTCAAAGTTTTTATGTTTTTTTGAAAGGGAGCAAAATTTATCAGTAAAGTAGGGACCCTGGGTAAGATAGAGATCGAAATAATGCCGCACCCGGAAATGACCTTTTTTTTCTCCTGCCAGGCCATGAAAAACCTGGGCTTTTACACCCCGCAAATAATGCGGCACTTCATTCCCGGGGACAAACAGCACATCACTGCGGAAATCGACCAGATCCTCAATGGATCCGGTATAATTCACCTCATCTTTGTATTTGAAAGCGGGGAGTATGTTATCCGGAATGTACCAGATGATTTCACAATTGTGCCGGATTCCCGCCTTGTAAAGGGGGTAAAGAATTTCAAAAGCATACGGGTTTACACAAAACAGGATTACCCTCATTCCTTAAACAGTTTATTGGCATGTTGAAGATC
>CAZTES010000328.1:0-2970 GCA_964612275.1 uncultured Rikenellaceae bacterium | reverse complement strand
AGCACCGAATCTTTCCATGCCTGGTATTCATCCTTATACCGGTTTTTATCCACTCCCCCTTCCGGTTCATCGATCCGGGCGGTATTGTTGGCTGAAAAATCAAACTTCAGGGCTTTGGTGATATCATATTTGAAATCATAATAACGATTCCATTCAAAATCTTTTCTGAAGGTGGGTTCGATTTTCAGGTATGGATTATTTATATTTCTCGTTTTCACCTCGTTGTAGTGCCGGTACAGGTCCGTTCGGAACGAAACATAGTTCGGAGCCGGATAGAAATTGATGTCTTTGATCAGCCTGAGAGAAGGTGCATTCAGGAAGCGTACGTTTTTAAACGGAGTGATGTTTTTCGGCCGGGAATTATAGACATAGCTGATCCCTCCCCGGTAATTTTTGGTCAGGTTGATTTCGGTATTAATATTCCTTGAATAATTCTCATTAAAGGCATAGTTCAGCGACAAGTTTGCCAGGTTCCACGGTCTGGCTTTTCCGCTGCCTCTTTCCACGGTAACATCGGTAAAGTTGATGCTTCTCATCCGGTTATAATCCTGTGAGATCTCTTTGATCGAATCCCTTTCCGCATCGCTTGAGGCATGGTCGAGTGCCTCTTTCAGGGGGACATCCGGATCCAGCGGGTTATATTCGGGATTGATGATTCCCTCCGAATAGCCAATATAGACCGGAACCCTCATTTTAAGTTTTTCGGGGAGCAGGCGTCCCAAATCCATGTTTGACGAAATGTCGTACTGTATCACCTGTTCTTTGCTTCGCTCATTCACCTTTTTTTCAATGCTTCCCCATCCCGGTTGACTGGTCATTCCGGCAATATCCAGGGTACCAAAGTCTGCCAGCCGTGCCTGAAGTCTTGCATTTGCTGCCCAGCCACCCTGCTCGTTAAAATCCGTTAACCGCAATTCATTGATCCATACCTCCGCCGATTTGGGCAAGCCATCATCCAGCTGCATGCTGTGTTGTTTTAGCGGATTCCTTACACCAATCATGATCGTCCTGATGTTGCTCAGGTTCGGGTTTCCCGAAACACTTACTCTGCTGTTGCCATCGTTCTGGCTGAAAATATCCGAAATACTGATCCCGGAAGAGGGATCTTTCATGGCTTCATTTCTTGCCAGTTTTGTCTGGTGAAAAAGATCGAGGTTAATGACAAATTTGTTCTCTTCGGGCCATACCGTTCTCCTGTCGGAACCGCTATCCTTGTCGTATCGACCCGGAGGCGTTAGTTTCAGGGGCATCTCATACTCATAAAAATTGTTTTTATAATCCGATCCCAGCCGAATGAAAACGGTGATCTCATCATCAAGAAGGGGTACATTGGGCAATGCCTCACCATGCACCTCCATGCGGATTTTCTTGTATTGCCGGATATCCAGATCAACATTCTTAAAGGCTGCTCTGCCATCTCCGTCCTCCAGCTCACGAACCTTCAGCACAATGGATTGTTCATTCAATTGCTGCAGCTGGGGGTTTGTCGGATCGATTTCGCGTGTAAAACCGGGTGGCAAAACATAATTTACCGGTTCTTTGCTTGCATTTTCCTCAATATTCACCGAAGAGATCTCGAATGAGCCATCGGAAGGTTCCGGGATGGTGATGCGCTCTCCACCCTCCAGAAAAGAGAGGTTGTACTTTCTCCATTCTCCCCGCACCAGGTTCAGCTTCGCAAAACGCAGAATAACCTCTTCCGGAAAACCACGAAGGAACATCCGTAAAAACCGGATGGATTTAAAGTCCTGGATTGGTCCTACAATCCGCTGGTAATCAGTCAGGGGAACCCGGAACTGATACCATTTCACGGATGATTGCTCACCATTGGCAAACTTCACCGTTGAAGTCACAATGTCGGTAATAAAATTCTGGCCGATTTGCAGGTCTTCGGGTTTCAGGCTGACATGATACTGGAAGTAACTTTCCGATTCGCTGAGTGTATTATCCCGGTTAATATCCTCAACATTGGGGAGGGTCGATCCCGTGGTGGGATAATCTTCCGTCGACTGCTCCGAGGTGGGTGAGTTGCCCTCCAGTCCGTTATACTTCTTGTAGCGGGTGAGTATATCCAGTCCCTGCGCATCATAATCACTCCCCCGGAAATAGTGGAAATCATCACTGGAGGGATCCTCTTCCATCCGGGAGTATGCATCCGGATCAACACGGGTTTGGAGTTGTGACAGGTACGGCTCGAAAAAAGTTTTCTCATCTTCATCCCGCAAACCATCCAGTCCAACATCCTGGTACCTTCTTGAAGTGAGATCATTGTCGAACGCATTCACCAGGGATTGGATGAGCGGGACCCTTCCCCAGTTGGTCGTATCCACCAGTGTAATGTCAGGAGAAGTAGGAAGCCCGTTTTCGAAACTTTTCCGGGAATCTTTCAGAACATCTTCCGATATGTTTCCCAGGTTGAAGTACAGATCTCCTCCCAAATGGTCCGGATCCTCCACAAAGGGATCCATTAACCAGAATTCAATAAACTGAATATTGGCAGCCTCAAAATCATTGGTTTGCACTTCCCTCATGATTCCTCCCCAGCGCGAAGCAGGATCATTCAGCCTTCCATTGACCCCAATACCAGCAGAATAGCTTGTCGGTTCCACATCATAGTTATAGGGACCTTTATCATCGGGATAAAAGGCAACGTTGAGTACGGCAAGGTTAGTCGGTATACCGCTGGGGCTCTCTTTATTGGGGAAGATCTCCTTTTCAAACACCTCCCGTACGAAATGACTGGACTGAAGGTCAGGATTATTCTTGATGTGGTTGGGGGTGCTGGAATTATTACGCAGAAAGAGCGGATCGATCACATACCAGGAGAATTTAGCCCGGTTATATCCATAGGTCACATCGTTGTTTAGTTTTGCTTCTGGAAAAAAGGCATCCTGTCCCTGGGGCGTACTGGATACTGACCAGGCAGCCAGTGATTTGAGATCAATGGGTGTCTCGCTTGCCTCAAAATCA
>CAZTES010000327.1:0-2975 GCA_964612275.1 uncultured Rikenellaceae bacterium | reverse complement strand
TTACTCATCTTAGTATCTCAGTTTATTCCTTTCAGACAGGATGGTTAGACTTATCATCTTATTATTTCTGTAAATCTAAAAATAATTAACAAAACCGGGCACATTAACTCATTTTAAAGGGAGGTCGAGATGGCTGATCCGGGGTTGCGTCAACCCCGTGAAATAGTAAAAGCTTCGCTTTTCTTTCACAGGGACTGGGTCTTAAAGCGGTAACGTTGTTCGTTTTTCTTTTGATGATCGCGTGGAGAAGCCCGTTCCATGCAATGCTTTCCCGGAGAAGAAGGATTGCAGTTGGACAGGATGTATTCGCAGGACACATTTACCCCGGGCTGAAGCCCGGGGCTACTATGTTAGTCAGGGCCGGCGCTGGCGCAATTGTATTGGTCAGGACAGGTCCGAAATTTCGCTCCTCTTTGTCCTTATTCGTCAGACCAACTTTCTCTCCCACAATCCAGCGCTTAGTGGTCAGACGAAGTTCCCCCCTCTCATCATCTCACCACTCACTCATCGCCCGCCATAGCCTTCTTGAACTCCGTAATTTTAGTGAAGGAGTTGGCGAAGGTGGGACTCACTTCTCACCCACAGTGAAATATGCTCCTTCCCTAGTGAAATATTTTCGTGCCTCAAATTTCACAGGACAAGCGTCGCATTTCACGTGGCAGGAACTCACAACTCACCTCTGATTTCTCATCTTTTACCGAGCACCCCCGCCCGAACGACTGCTTCTTTCAGTCGGGCGGGGAGAACCGAGCAACAAGAACCATTTTTTTTACAACCCGACACTTCAATAACTCACTAACTTAATATACCATTAACTTTTTTTTCTACTATCTTTGCACCATTCGGAAAACAGAGAACGAGTCATGGCAAAAGCGGCAAAAAAAGTCAGCAAATGGAAATACCGCTACCGGTTTACCATTTTAAATGACCATACCCTGAAGGAGGTATGGCAGGTGCGGTTTTCAAAACTGGGCATCTTTATCCTGACTGGCTTTCTCATCCTTTTCCTGATTACAGCTACCACAGTGCTGATTTCTTTTACCAACCTCAGGGAATTCATTCCGGGATATCCGGACGGGAACATGAGACGGAACATCATCATGAATGCTTACCTGCTCGATTCACTCGAGAACGAGCTCAGGATCAGGGACCAGTATTTTGAAAACATATCCAGTATCATTTCCGGGGAAGAGCCACACAATTACACGATCCAACAGGACACCAACGTGGAACTGGGGGAGATCAGCTTTACCAAATCGCTCGAAGATTCATTGCTCAGGCACCAGATCGAGGTGGAGGAACAGTACAATCTTTCCGTGAGTACAGAAGATGTTACACAGGATGAGATCTCCAGCATTCATTTTTTTTCACCGATGAAAGGAATGGTTACCAATTCCTTCAATGCCATGGAGAATCATTTCGGCACGGATGTGGTCGGGTCGCCGAACAGTGTTGTTTCAGCCACGCTGGATGGTACCGTGATCCTGGGATCATGGACGATTGAAACGGGCTATGTCATACAGATCCAGCACGAAAACGACCTGGTATCGGTTTACAAGCACAATGCCGAACTCCTGAAAGAAGTCGGCAGCTTTGTCAGGGCGGGTGAGAGCATTGCCATTATCGGCAACTCGGGAGAACTGTTCACTTCCGGCCCGCATCTGCATTTTGAGTTGTGGCATAATGGGAAGGCACTGGATCCCGAAAAATATATTGTTTTTTAAACAAACCGTGGGGAGAGTTACCATGCTGGTTGCAGCATCTCTCTCCTGTCAAAAAATACTCCCGGAGATCGTTCATGAAAAAGCGAATTGCCATATTAGGATCCACCGGATCAATCGGCTGCCAGGCGCTGCAGGTGATGGAGGAGCAGAAGGAGCAGTTCGAGCTGGAGGTGATCACAGCCAATGAAAATGCCGAATTGCTGATTCGCCAGGCAACAGATCATTTACCGAATGCCGTGGTGATCGCCAACGAATCCAAATATACTTTTGTAAGGGATTCCCTCTCCCAACTGCCCATCAAGGTTTTTGCCGGTGAGGAGTCGTTGAGCCAGGTTGTTGAGATGGAATCGATTGATATGGTCCTGACTGCCCTTGTAGGATTCAGCGGATTGTTCCCGACAGTAAGTGCCATGCAGGCGGGTAAGCAGATCGCACTGGCAAACAAGGAGACCCTGGTGGTGGCAGGCGATTATATCACCCGCCTGGCGGAAGAAATGAATACGCTGATCCTTCCTGTGGATTCCGAGCATTCCGCAATTTTTCAATGCCTTCTCGGGGAAGATCCCGGCAGTTTGGAGAAGATCTACCTGACTGCCTCCGGAGGACCCTTCCGGAAGCTGCCCATGGAGTCTCTTGAGCATGTAACCCGGGAAGAGGCACTCAAACACCCGAACTGGAACATGGGGGATAAGATCACCATTGATTCGGCGTCCCTCATGAACAAGGGTCTTGAAGCCATCGAGGCAAGGTGGCTGTTCAACCTTCGTCCCGAACAGATTGAGGTCATTGTCCATCCGCAGTCCATCATCCACTCGATCGTTCAGTTTGTCGACGGTTCGATGAAAGCCCAGATGGGACTGCCTGACATGAAAATGCCCATTCTCTATGCGCTCTCCTTTCCGGAACGAAAAAGAACAGCTTCACCACGATTTAGCTTTGCCGATTATCCGACGCTTTCCTTTGAAGCAGCCGATACAAAAAAATTTCGTAACCTTGCCCTTTCGTTCGAGGCGATGAAGAAGGGCGGAAACTGGCCCTGCGCCCTGAATGCAGCCAATGAAGTGGCGGTTGAAGCTTTCCTCGCCGGACGGATCGGTTTCATGACCATGCCGGATATCATTGAAAAGACCATGAAGCGGTGTGATTTTATCCCCGATCCGGATCTTGAGGATTACAAAAAAACCGATCAAGAGAGTCGGATGTTTGCAAAATCAATGATAAAATAGTTTACTTTGTACTCCTCTTTTTCTA
>CAZTES010000326.1:0-2977 GCA_964612275.1 uncultured Rikenellaceae bacterium | reverse complement strand
AGAAGACGATTTATTTACGGCAATCAAATGATTGTCCTCATAAAGTATCTCCATAACAGGAAGATAACGGTATTGGGTTAATATTGTTCCTTATCGTTGGGAAAATCAACTGTGCGAACATCGCTAATATATGCCTCTACTGCACCAAGAATCTCCTGATAGAGATTGTGGTACCGCCGTAAAAAGCGTGGCGAAAATTCCTGGGTGATACCGAGCATATCATGCAAAACAAGAACCTGACCATCAACATCTTTACCTGCACCGATTCCAATAACGGGAATTTTAATCTCACGGGCAACCTTGGCAGCAAGCTGTGCCGGTATTTTTTCCAGAACAATAGCAAAACAACCAACCTCTTCCAGGCTATGTGCATCTTCAACCAGTTTATCCGCCTCATCGTCATCCGTTGCACGGACGACATAAGTGCCAAATTTATGGATCGACTGAGGCATTAATCCAAGGTGTCCCATGACGGGAATTCCAGCAGATAAAATTCGCTGGGTCGATTCAAGCACCTCACTTCCACCTTCCAGTTTCACAGCATGTGCCCCGGTTTCCTTCATTATACGTATCGCCGAGGAAAGTGCCTCTATTGAGTTTCCCTGATAGGTTCCAAATGGAAGATCCACCACAACCAGTGCCCTCCTGACAGCCCTTACAACCCCTGTAGCATGATAGATCATCTGATCAAGTGTTACAGGAATGGTGGTGTCATGACCAGCCATAACATTTGAAGCTGAATCACCCACCAGGATTACGTCAATCTCCGCCTTATCTAAAATCCTTGCCATGGAATAGTCATAGGCGGTTAGCATCGCTATTTTTTCCCCTCTTAGTTTCATCGCATTTAAAACATGAGTGGTTACCTTCCTGACCGTTTTATGAAGTGACATGTTATTGTTTTTTTGTATACGCCACACAAAGCTACAAATTTGTTGGATTCATAGGAACAAATTCACCGTTTATTGAAAGGCTTGTATGATTACTGGGTGGGTCAGTAAAGAGCATGATGGAAAATCTGTCTTTTTGTCATTCAACATGCAATGAATCATTAGAATCGTTCGATCAGGTGTCATTATTACATATAACTGTCCCTATTTCAAGATGGCACAATGATTGATTGAAGGAACACAACACAAAATTTTTGAACATTTATTAAAAATCATCCGACTATGAGTAAAATTATTGGAATTGATCTTGGAACCACAAACTCCTGTGTCTCGGTAATGGAGGGGAATGAACCGGTGGTTATTCCCAACAGTGAAGGGAAAAGAACCACTCCGTCGATGGTCGCATTCATTGAAAATAATGAGCGGAAAATAGGTGATCCAGCCAAACGGCAGGCCATTACCAATTCGAAAAAAACAGTTTATTCCATCAAACGGTTCATGGGGGAGACGTACGACAAAGTTGGTGAGGAAATAAAACGAATGCCTTTTGACGTTGTGAAAGGAGAAAACAATACACCCAGGGTGAAGATTGATGACAGGCTTTTTTCTCCTCAGGAAATATCTGCCATGATTCTTCAGAAAATGAAAAAAACGGCGGAGGATTATCTGGGCCAGGAAGTCACTGATGCAGTGATCACTGTACCGGCATATTTCAGCGATTCGCAACGGCAGGCAACAAAGGAAGCCGGCGAGATTGCCGGATTAACGGTAAAACGGATCATCAACGAGCCAACCGCTGCTTCCCTTGCCTATGGACTGGATAAGAAATCTTCCGATCTGAAAATTGCTGTTTTTGACCTGGGGGGTGGTACATTTGATATATCGATACTGGAGCTTGGTGATGGGGTTTTTGAAGTAAAATCAACCAATGGGAACACGCACCTGGGGGGTGATGATTTTGACCAGGTGATTATTGACTGGCTTGCTGACTCATTCCAGAAAGATGAAAACATCGACCTGAGAAAAGATCCCATGGCACTTCAACGGCTGAAAGAAGCGTCTGAAAAAGCTAAAATAGAACTGTCCAGTTCAACCAGCACGGAGATAAACCTGCCCTATATTATGCCGGTCGATGGCATTCCCAAGCACATGGTAAAAAAATTAAGCCGTTCACAATTCGAAAAACTGGCTGATAAATACATCCAGGCTGTTATTGAACCCTGCAAACTGGCATTGAAAGATGCAGGATATTCTGCTTCAGATATTAATGAAGTGTTGCTGGTCGGTGGATCAACACGTATTCCTGTCATCCAAAAATTAGTGCAGGATTTCTTTGAAAAATCTCCTTCAAAAGGAGTGAATCCGGATGAGGTTGTTGCTGTTGGTGCTGCCATTCAGGGAGGTGTCCTGACCGGTGAAGTAAAAGATGTCCTGTTGCTCGATATCACCCCGCTATCCCTTGGAATTGAAACCATGGGTGGGGTTATGACACGATTAATTGAAGCAAACACGACCATTCCTACGAAAAAAGCTGAAACCTTTACAACGGCTGCTGATAACCAGCCCTCCGTTGAGATCCATGTTCTTCAGGGTGAGCGCCCTATGGCCGTCGGTAATAAAACCATTGGCCGTTTTCACCTGGATGGAATACCACCCGCCCCACGCGGCATTCCCCAGATTGAAGTTACATTTGATATCGATGCCAACGGCATTCTGAATGTCTCCGCCAAAGACAAAGGAACCGGGAAAGAGCAAAAAATCCGTATTGAAGCCTCTTCCGGTTTAAGCGATGATGAGATCAAACGGATGAAAGAGGAAGCCAAAATGAATGAAGAATCAGATAAAAAGGCAAGAGAAAAAATAGATAAACTGAATGCTGCCGATAGCATGATCTTTCAAACTGAAAAACAACTGAAAGAATTTGGTGATAAGTTGCCCGCTGATAAGAAGGGACCGATCGAAAAAGCGCTTGAAAGCCTGAAGGAAGCCCATAAAAACCAGGATATTGATGCCATTGACAAGGCTACTGCAGAACTTAATACAGTATGGCAAGCAGCATCAGAAGAGATGTATAAAGCCAGCCAGAC
>CAZTES010000325.1:0-2997 GCA_964612275.1 uncultured Rikenellaceae bacterium | reverse complement strand
TATTTTTCTATTGTCCTGATGATTTACGCAGGAAATTGTCAAAGGTATAGATCATCATGATCTCATGGGAGCCGCTGCTTGCGGTCCGCACATCGGAAAGTGTAATATCATAAGCATACCCGACCAGGAAATTCTTCGCCATGTACCCGAGCTGAACCACCAGGGCATCGCCTGTCCTGTAGGATAAACCAAAAGAGACCATTTTGTTATAGATAACCCGGGCGTTGATATCTGCCTGAAAGACCCCTGCCTCGATCAGTTTCAGCAGGGCAGAAGGCTCCAGGGAAAATTGTTCGTTGATATCAAAAATGTACCCACCGTGCAAGAAGTAGTGTCGCACCTGCTGTTGCTCCAGCTCAACATCCGATTTTAAATCCACTTTCCGTGACAGAAGCTGCGGTACGGCAAGTCCGACATAAAAGTTTTCACCGTAAAAGTAGGTCCCGAAGCTCACATCCGGCACGATCATGCTCTCTTCTGATTCTAACAATACCGGGTCATCCGGATCTCTGACACTAAGCCCACTCAGGTCAAGGTTATACTGATAGAATAATCCGGACAGTCCGAACGACAGGTTATATTTTCCTTCACTCAATGGAATGTGGTAGGCATACGTCACTTCGCCTCCCGTTCTTCTCAACGGACCGGATGAAACGTTGAACACCTTCAACCCTACGCCCATGTGTTCCGCCACTTCCATGTGGGCTGAAAGGGTCTGGATGGAAGGGGAACCTTCCAGCCCCATCCAGAGCTTCCGGAAGGTAAAGCCCAGCGGTAATCCATCATCGCTTCCTGCCACCGCCGGGTTTATCTCATACTGGTTCAGTATATACTGGCTATTCAAAGGCAATTGCTGACCCATTACTCCCCCGGCTAACAACAATGCCAGGCAGAAGAGGGTGATTCGTTTCATTGCTTTCATAGGATTGGTGTCGTTTTGTTCAAGATTTTACTTAACGATATTCACTGTTCCGGAAACCGGATCGCTGCCATCTCCCTTATCGATGACATAGAAATAGGTTCCTGCCGGGAGTGCTTTGCCGTCCTTTGCACCATCCCACGATTCCGGGTATCCCCTGGCACTTTCAAACACCAGGTTCCCCCAGGTATTATAGATCCTGACTACCATTTCCGGATAATTGTTCCGGTATCCTTCAAGATCCCATTCATCGTTGTATCCGTCACCATTTGGTGTTATAGCTTCCCAGATTTCAGCGGGCTGGCATATCACAAGACAGCCCCTTACTTCAATGGTCTCACTATCCGTACAACCGTTGTCATCTCTCACTACTACTTCAAAAATGTGAACATCAGCTACCGTGTCACCCAGTATCTCACAAAGCGAATCCGCAGAAAACACGTTGGTTGTAACGTATGTCAATCCCCCGTCAAAGGAATATTCAATGGGTGTTGCCCCGCCATATGCATCGATTTCGATCATGCATTCGGTGGTTCCGTAAATGTTACTGATCACAACACCGCTTCCTGCGACCAGGTTTACGGGATTCAGGTCAAATTCAACCATGCAACCATTATCATCTTTCACCCAAACCAGATACGATCCTCCCGGCAGGTCAGAAAATAGATTATTGGATTGCCAGGTGATGCCGTTATCAATGGAATACTGGTAAGGTGGAGCTCCTCCGGATGTGGTAATGGTGATGGATCCTGAGCCCACACCCGGGCATGTTGGGTTGGTAAAGCCGACCGATTCAAATTCAACGCCTAGCGGATCATTGATAGTCAATAAGCTCCCAGAAACTTCACAATCATTGGCATCTTTCACCTTGACCTGATAATCCTCGGCAGTAAGACCGGTAAATGATCCGGATGACTGATAATTTGCGCCGTCATCTATTGAATACATAATTGGTGGAGTCCCTCCGGATGCGGCAATGGTTATGGTCCCATTTGCATCTCCCGGACAACCGGTTACATCGGTCACATCTTCTGAATCAATCAAAATAGCCGTGGGTTCCTCAATTACGATACACAGGTATTCCGTACAGTTATTGGCATCTGTTACTGTTACACAATAAGTTTCTGCTATTAAATTATCCCGGTTCTTTGACACCGGTCCATCATCCCAGGTGTAATCATAGGGTGCAGTTCCTCCGGATACTGTCAATGAGATTGTTCCATCCGCTCCTCCGTTGCAGCCAACATCCTGATGTGTTTCCGATATGGAAAGTGGAGCAGCCGGCTGATCAACAACGGCTGTTCCCGTCTCCTGGCATCCGTTTGCATCGGTCACGGTGACATGGTATGTTCCTGGTTCAAGAAATTCGGCTGTTTCGTCGGTCTGTGTTGCCGGATCATCCCACAGGTAGGAAAGTGTCCCTGTCCCTCCGCTGGCATTGGCTTCTGCTGTTCCGTTCATCTCTCCATAACACAGTACATCGGTTACGATGGGATTGACACCAATAACCGGTGGCTCTTCAATCTCATAATTCAACAACGATGTGGTACATCCGTTTGCATCGGTTACGATACAGGTATACAAACCGGCTTCCAGGTTATCGATATCTTCGGAGGTGGATGTAAACCCATTCGGTCCGGTCCAGCTGAAAGTGTAGGGCAAAGTTCCTCCTGAAATGGTCAGGTCGATCGATCCGGAATTATCTCCATTACAATCCAGATCATGAGGATCAAAGATGAGCGTAAGCTCAGCAGCCGGTTCATCAATGATTGCCGGGGGGTTGATCTCGGCGGTTTTTGAGCTGACATTATCGGTCACTTCGCAGTAGTATGTCCCTGCCGGCATATTGGAAAGGGTGGCATTGTTACCACCCACATGTCCACCAATGGAGTTGGTCCAGTAGTAGGAATAATCCCCGGAACCGTTTTCCACGCAAACGGTGGCATAACCGTCGGATTCTCCGTGGCATTGCACATCCTGAAGGTCACAGATATAGGCAATCAGCATAGTATCAACCAAAACAGTAATGTTTGTATCAGCAGTACAGGTATGATCATCGGTCAGGTTCAATACATAGG
>CAZTES010000324.1:0-3010 GCA_964612275.1 uncultured Rikenellaceae bacterium | reverse complement strand
AATGCATCCATGATGAGGTCTCCACCCGTGATGACAAAGTCGGGTTTTAATTCGTTTACTGTTGCAATGGCTTTCCTCAAACCTTCGGTGGCATTCAGTTCCGGCTGAACATGAATGTCGGTCAGAAATGCAAAGGAGAATTCCTCTTCTTCCGATACCTTTTGCTTGCAACCAAAGAAAAGCATTGTACTTAAGAAAAAAACCAGATAGCGGTTCATGCTGGATGTGTTCCTCTTTTTCATCGTAGAGTATCTTCGTTAAACAACAAACAAACTTAAGAAATTTGGTGAACCTTTGATGCAGCCGAAACCGGTTTTTATGAGAAATATTTTAACATGCACCACAGAAGCAGATTATTCCACTGGAAAAATATCCTGTTCAATGTATATTCATATTTTTCACTATTTTCACATCGGATCCTCTATGCAAGAAAATGGTACGATCTCTTCTGAATGCTGGTTTATCGATCCTGGTTTTCGGTGTGCTCTATCTTTTCACAGCTCTGCTTGTGATTCTTGCACTAATACTGATCCTGTTTTCTTTTAATCGCACAGTTCCACATCTCATTTATTTCTGGGCAAATTCCCTGTTTTTTATCATGGGAAAAAAAATCCACGTGACAGGAATTGAGAACATCGAGAAGAGGAAGAACTATATTGTTGTTGCAAATCATGCCAGTCTATTTGATATTGTAGCCATTGTGTCATTTTTCCCAACAGTTACCTGGTTTGGGCACGAACGGTTACTTAAGATACCGTTCTTCAAACGGATATTAAAAATCACTGACTATATTCCCTTCAAAGAACGGAATATCCGAAATACCAGAGCGATGATTGAACAATTGGTTGAAAAATCAAAGGAGCATTCCATTGCTATTTTCCCGGAAGGAACCAGAACACTTGATGGTAAAATAAACAAGTTTTTTAAAGGGTTCATCTATTTGTTGAGAGCCGCTGAAATTGACATTTTACCGGTCACTTTAAACGGATTTTTTACCCTCAAACCCAAAAACAGGAGAGTAATCGATTTCACGCCTAAACTGGATGTCTTTATTCATAAACCGATTGAGTACAAGCAACTGGTTGGAAAAGAAGACCGTGAGATTCTGGAAATTGTGAGAGAAACAGTTGAATCTGAATACCATCTCGAATTTAAAAATAATCCATGAGTCAACGATCACAGAATTAGCATACAATGAATGAAATAAATCACACCATGAGTTCAAAACCAGAAAAAAAATGGGCTTTCATAGTCAATCCAATTGCTGGAAATGGTCTGGGGAAATCCCTGATCCCTGCTTTGAACCAAGTCATTCACCGGCACGCAGTTTGCGCAGAAGTAGTAGTTACTGAGCGAAAAGGACATGCATCGGAACTGGTGCAATATTTTTTTGAAAAAGGATTTCAAAACTTTGTTGCAATGGGTGGTGATGGCACTGTAAATGAGGTGATTATGCCTTTGCTAAACCAGGAGGATATTATCCTTGGTGTTATTCCGGCTGGTAGCGGGAATGATTTCATACAGATACTTGGATTCCCAGACAGGTTTGAAGAGATGGACTGGAGCATTTTTTTCAAGCAACATGTGATCAGCATGGATACCGGGATATGCAATGGAATGCCATTTGTTAATGGTATGGGACTGGGTTTTGATGCACAGGTGGCAGCTGAAAATTACACAAAACCGGGGGAGGTTAAAAAAGGGGGTAAGAACAAGTACCTGTGGCATATCTTAAAAACCCTCCTATTTTATAAAGAAAAAGAAATAATCCTTGAGTCAGATGGAAAAAGGATAGAAAAAAAATGTTTTATTAATACCATTGCAAACGGGAGAAGATTTGCCGGAGGATTTTACCTGACACCAAAAGCCATAGCTAATGATGGATTACTCGATGTATGTAACATAGAAAAGCTCAGACTGTTTGAACGGTTAAGATTATTGCCAAAGGTGCCAAAAGGGACACATCTGAGTGAGCATAAAGTGAATTACTATCAAACGGATAAAATCACTGTAGAATTTGAAAAAAAAGTTCCGTATCATCTTGATGGGGAACTCTATTTTGGATCCCGTTTCGATGTGAAGATCATTCCTCGTGCTTTACACTTCATTTACAATCCGGAGGGGAACCACTTTTTTAGTTAATCACTTCAACCGGATATTGTTATCGGATGAAAGAGAAGGACCATTATATTGCTTTTTTTGATCTGGATGGGACGATACTGAAACAGAACAGTGGAAAAATACTGGTCCGCCAGGCTTACAAAGCAGGCATGATGCCTCGCAGGGAGTTATTTTTTGGTATGTATCTCTCGTTGTTGCACAAACTGAATCTGATGAGTCCTTTGAAAATAATCGAAAAGATGGCGGAGTGGGTTGCCGGATTGCCTGAAAAAAAACTGCAGGAGTTTGCAACAAAAGTTTTTAAGAATAATTTACAGGCTTTGATCCGGCCTGAAATCCAATCTGAACTTCGCTTTCATAAAGCCCGGAATGCCGAGCTGGTCATCCTTTCATCAGCGATCGTTGAGATTTGTTCCCCTGCCGCCAGGTTCCTGGGTATGGATGCTGTAATCAGTTCCAGACTTGAGGTTCATGAAGGATATTATACGGGCTATCCGGAAGGCAACTTTTGTGTCGGGACTGAAAAATTCCTGAGACTTCAGGAATATTGCAGCATGAAAGGATATTTACACGGTGAAGCATATTTCTACGGTGATACAATTTCCGATCTTCAGGCCTTATCGGCAGTAGGGCATCCGGTTTGCGTCAATCCGGACCGAAAATTGAATAGGGTGGCCAATGCTAACGGATGGGATGTTCGACAGTGGACATGAAGGCAGGAGAAACCGGGTATATGGTCAGGGAATAAGGCAGAGGTCATCTCTTTGCTTAGTCGTTCAGGACATCATCTATAACGGTACGTAAACGGCCATAATTTTTCTCCATCAGCTCCCATTTTTCGGTATTGAAGAGCAGGGCTGTGGGATGGCGAAGAGGATAAATGAGTTGA
>CAZTES010000323.1:0-3025 GCA_964612275.1 uncultured Rikenellaceae bacterium | reverse complement strand
CGGCTTCCGATTCAATTATGACCTCCACCCCCATTTTTATCAATTCATCAACACTCTCCGGGAGCAACGCGACCCTGTTTTCACCTTCAGGTTCCTTCAATATACCGACAACCATATTGTCTGATTTAAATTTTTACAAATTAAAATACCCAAACCTTGCCAAACAAATAAAAAAACAAAAAAAAGGTTAATTAATATATTTTTTTATATATTTCAATATTTAAGTTACGGTTTCACATTCCATGAGTAACGTTCATTCGATCATTAAAAGCTATACTGCGTGGGATAAATCCAATCTTATTCCAATACTGCAACAGGTGCAGAGTGATCAGGGATATATTTCTCCGGAAGTCATTACTGCCATTTCCAATCATTTACACCTATCAAAAAGCCAGATTTTTGGCGTTGCTTCCTTTTATTCGCAGTTTAAATTCAATCCACCGGGTAGGCATTCCATTAAAATCTGTCTTGGAACTGCCTGTCATGTCCAGGGTGGTGATTTTCTTCTAGCCGCCCTGCAATCGGAAATCGGGATCAAAACAGGAGAGACAACAGATGACGGTAAATTTGATTTGGACAGGGTGGCATGTCTTGGTTGTTGTGCTTTGGCTCCGGTGGTAATGATTGATAACATCATTCACAGCAGGGTATCGGTTATAAAATTAAGGGATTTACTGAACTCATATGAGTAACTTTCCATCCATACAGCAAGCAGCCAGTGAACAATGGCAGGCTTTACAGGAATCTTCAGAGCCTGTTCTCTATTTGGGTATGGGTAGCTGTGGACTGGCTTCCGGCGCAGGCGAGGTATGGGATCAGATAAACAAAACCATTGCCTCAGAGAAAGTAAATGCACAAATCCTTAAGGTTGGCTGCATTGGACCCTGTTATCTTGAACCCTTGCTGGATATTCAAATGCCAGGTTATCCCCGTTATTGTTTCAACAACGTTGACGGGAAAAAGGCTGAAAAGCTATTCCTGGACTATATCCATAAAGGGGAATCAAAAATAAAACCCATCGGGTATCTTGGTAATGGCAAATCCCCTCTGAACGGTCTTAAATCATTTTGGGATCAACCGATGCTAAAGAACCAGGTCAGGATTGTATTAAGAAATTGCGGCATTGTTGATCCGGAGAATATTTACCATTATATCGCACGGGGCGGATTTAACGGTTTAGTAAATGCATTTGATCTGGGACCGGAGGGTGTCATCAACGAAGTTGAAACCTCCGGCCTGCGAGGCAGGGGAGGTGCAGGATTTCCCACCTACCTCAAATGGCAGCTCTGCAGGAAAGCAAAAGGACAGGATAAATACCTGATCTGCAATGCCGATGAAGGAGATCCGGGTGCATTCATGAACCGGTCATTGATGGAAGGAGATCCCTTCTCCCTCCTGGAGGGAATGATCATTGCTGCCTATGCCATCGGAGCAACCCATGGTTACATTTACATACGGGCAGAATATCCACTGGCGATTGAACGATTGAAGCTTGCTATTCAACAAATGCATGGCCATAAGTTACTGGGTAAAAACATCATGGGATCCGGATTTTCATTTGACATCCGGCTAAAAGAGGGTGCCGGAGCATTTGTATGCGGAGAAGAGACCGCACTGATTGCTTCCATTGAAGGAGAACGGGGAATGCCGCGAAGTCGCCCACCATTCCCTGCCACTTCGGGCGTTAACGGTTCTCCTACAAACATCAATAATGTTGAAACGCTTGCCACGGTTCCAAATATTTTAAGAGAGGGCGGTGCATGGTTTGCCGGCTTTGGAACAAAAACCAGCAAAGGAACAAAAACCTTTGCTCTTGTCGGGAAAGTAAGGCGAACAGGATTGATCGAGGTGCCCATGGGAACCACGCTCAGACAAATCATTTATGATATTGGCGGGGGATCATTGAAGGAGTTCAAAGCTGTACAAACCGGAGGGCCCTCGGGCGGTTGCCTTTCGAGTGATTTCCTCGATTTACCGGTCGACTACGAGTCCCTGACAAAAGCCGGTTCCATTATGGGATCCGGGGGGTTAATCGTTATGGATAAAGATACCTGTATGGTTGACGTTGCACAATATTTCCTCCGCTTCACCAGCCAGGAAAGTTGTGGCAAGTGCACTCCATGCCGGATTGGTACAAAAAAAATGGTGGAAATACTGGAAAAAATCACCGAAGGAAAAGCCACAATGGAGGATATCAATCTGTTAGAGAAAGTGGCGGAAACAGTCCATAAAGGATCACTCTGTGGCCTTGGGCAAACTGCTCCAAACCCGGTACGGACAACCCTGAAATACTTTAAAGAGGAATATATAAAACATGTTGAAGAGAAACGATGTCCGGCAGCTGTTTGCCGCAGCCTGGTTGAATACAGGGTAATAAAGGAGAAATGCACCGGGTGCCAACGGTGTGTTGATGTGTGTCCTACGCATGCCATTACCGGACCGAAAAGTGAACCACATAACCTGGATAAATCCCTCTGTATTAAATGCCGTGCCTGCTATGAAATTTGTCGGTTCGATGCCATCGCCGGTGATGCTATTGTCATCGAGTAATTGTCAATTGGATGATCAATGAGTAAGAAAAGTACAACATACATTCAGCTGGTTATCGACGGGAATCCGGTAAAGGCTTCAGATGGACAAACCGTTCTTGAAGCAGCCAGGCATGCGGGCATCTATATACCTACATTATGTCACCTGGAAAACCTGATTCCTTATGGCGGCTGCCGTCTTTGCATTGTTGAGATTGAAAAAATGCGTGGATTTCCTACCGCCTGCACAACTCCTGTATCAGATGGCATGGTAATAAAAACCAAAACACCGGAGATCCAACAACTCAGGAGAGATATCCTGGCATTGACCCTGTCTGAACATCCCTATACCTGTCTCGTGTGCAAAGAGAACAGTGAATGTCCCGAGTACATGTTCTCAACCCGCAAAGTGAATCGAACAACGGGATGTAATTTCTGTTCGAGCAATGGCGATTGCGAACTCCAGGATCTGGTCGATTACCTGGAAATAAAAGAGA
>CAZTES010000322.1:0-3042 GCA_964612275.1 uncultured Rikenellaceae bacterium | reverse complement strand
CACATTTGCAGATTGTTTGCCAGGGAAAATGGTATCAAAGTGTATGACATTGATTCGGGTATCGGAACCCACCTTTTGATCGATGAAGGATTGGTTTATCCCGGGGCAACGGCAATCTCAACCGATTCTCATGCCAATATCCTGGGGGCCATCGGAGCATTTGGTCAGGGAATGGGCGATAAAGATATTGCGGCTGCCTGGAGCAAGGGCAAGATCTGGTTTAAGGTGCCCCAATCGGTGAAAATCGATCTGAAAGGGAAGTTCCCGGCTGAACTGTCAGCAAAGGATATTGTGCTTAACCTTTTATCGGTTTTCGGTGCGAATAAACTGCTTGGATATTCCGTGGAGATCTACGGCGATGATATCGACTCATTAAGCCTGGACGAAAGAATTACTATCTCATCCATGGGAACGGAAATGGGGGCGATCATTGTCCTGTTTACCCCGAATAAGGAGATCATGGATTACTGTCAGGGGCGTGTCGGCAGACAACTTGACAGGATTGAAGCTGATCCGGATGCAACCTATGCCGATCGGTTTAACCTTGATGTTACAACCTTTGCTTCCCGGGTCTCCCTGCCCGGTAAGCCACATGATACGGTTATTGTCGATCATGTAAGAAAAGTGAAAATTGATTCGGGATTTATAGGAAGCTGTACCAATGGAAGGATCGGGGATATGCGGATCGCTGCCGCTATCCTTAAGCATAAGAAAGTGGCTCCAGGAGTTGTCCTGAAAATTGTACCCTCAACGGATACCGTTTGGAATCAATGCCTGGAGGAAGGAATCCTGGAGATATTTAAAGAGTCGGGAGCCCTTGTCTCGAATGCAGGTTGTGCAGGATGTGCTGCAGGACAGGTCGGACAGAATGGCCCCGGTGAGGTGACCGTCAGTACAGGAAACAGAAACTTTCCCGGGAAACAGGGGAAAGGAGATGTCTATCTTGCCTCTCCGGCCGTGGTTGCCGCATCGGCAGTAGCAGGCTATATCACCACGCCCGATGATATCCCTGAAAAACCGGCATTGTTTACCCTGAAAAAAACACCCGGAAGAGAGAAAAAAAGAGTGACTGAAAAACCACCGGAGCGTAAACCGGAAAAAATTGCTGGCAGAGCATGGATCATCCCAAGGGATAACATCGATACGGATATGATATTCCATAACCGGTACCTGGCAATTACCGACCCCGACGAAATGGGACAATATACCTTTGATAACCTTAAAGGATACGAGGATTTTGCGGAGAGAGTGAAAACCGGAGATATCATTTTTTCTGGCAAAAATTTTGGCAGCGGCAGCTCCAGACAACAGGCTGTCGATTGCTTTAAATCCCTTGGAGTACAAGCCATAATCGCAGAATCGTTCGGGGCAATCTATGAACGGAATGCCATCAATGCCGCCTTTCCTGTTATGGTATGCAACAACATCAATGCACTTGGGATTGAGGATGACTGCCGGGTTGAAGTGGATTTTAAAACGGGAGTAATTACCAATACAACAAATGGGAAATCGGTTCCCGGAGAACCCTTTTCCGAGGTACAGATGGAGATCTACCAGAACGGGGGGTTGTTTTAAAAGCTAAAGGCGGAAACCTTAGCCTGCTCTTAAATAGTTAACAATGACTGGAAAAACCTTTGCAGAAAAGATCTTTGGTGCCCGCACCGGATCCATTGTGTTCCGGAATCCGGATATTGTCCTGACACACGATAATACAGCCAGTATTTATAAAACCTTCGAAAAGATGGGAGGTGTCACCTTTCAGGATCCCAACCGGATGTTGATTGTACTGGACCATAACGCCCCTCCGACGAGTGCAAAACTGGCAACTCAGTATCAGGCGATCAGGGATATTGCCAGGCAGCAGAAGGTCAAAAATTTTTATGATGCCGGCAAAGGCATCTGCCACCAGATTATGGCATACCATGCACGGCCGGGAATGGTAATTGTCGGAAGTGACAGCCATACCTGTACAGCCGGTGCATTCAATGCTATGGCTGCCGGAATCGACCGGACCGAAGCAGCCGGGCTATGGAAGAAAGGAGAAACCTGGTTCCGGGTACCGGAATCGATGAAAATCACCCTTACCGGAAAATTAAAAGAAGGGGTTTATGCTAAAGATATATCCTTGTGGATCATTGGTATGATCGGTTCCGCCGGAGCGAATTACATGTCGATTGAATACCACGGTGAGGGAGTGAAAACCCTGTCGGTATCTGAGAGGATGACCCTGGCTAACCTGGCTTCCGAAATGGGTGCAAAAAACGCTGTCTTCCCTGCCGATGAAATACTGGCGGAGTTTTACGGTGAAAAATCGATGGAGGGAGTATGGGCTGATGAAGATGCTGCTTATGCAGAGGAGATGGAGATCAACCTGGATGAGATCTTCCCCCTGGTGGCTGCCCCACACCATGTCGATAATGTCAAAGCCGTTGCAGAAGTCCAGGGTACAGAACTGCATCAGGGAATGATCGGGACCTGTACCAATGGGAGGCTGGATGATATCCGGATTGCTGCAAAAATCCTGGATGGTAAAACGATTCCCAATGGATTCCAGCTGATCATCGTTCCGGTTTCACAGGAGGTTTACCTCCAGGCTATGGCGGATGGGAGCCTGGCATCACTCGTCAGATCGGGAGCAAGTATCCTGAGTCCGTCCTGTGGACCCTGCCTCGGGACAGGACAGGGTATACCAGCCGATGGATATACTGTAATCTCAACGGCAAATCGTAATTTTTTGGGTAGAATGGGAAACAGGAATGCATCCATTTACCTGGCTTCACCGGCAACCGTTGCTGTCTCTGCACTCCATGGCAAAATCACTGACCCCCGCAGGATCATAGCAGCAGATAAATACCCGCATGCAAAAAATCAGATCACAACCTTCGAAATTTTTGCTGATGAGAACCGCAGGATCAATGCTGTATGGAGTTACGCTGATGTCGATCATTTTAATACCGATCAGATGTTTGCCGGAAACCTCACCTACGATATCCTTAGTTCTGACCCCGATGCCATCCGTCCTCACCTTTTTGCAGGACTGGA
>CAZTES010000321.1:0-3050 GCA_964612275.1 uncultured Rikenellaceae bacterium | reverse complement strand
AGTTAATTAAAATCCATTAAATTTAACGATCTATGGATCGGGTAAAAATACTGGACAAGGAATTTAAACTGGCGATCTCTTCAAACGAAATTGAAGAAGCGGTTACCCGCATGGCAACCCGGATGAACCGTGATCTCAGCGGTAAAAAAGTGATTTTCATGGGGATATTAAACGGCTCCTTCATCTTTGCAGCTGATCTTTTTCGGAAGATCACCTTTGAAAGTCAGATTACTTTCCTTAAGCTTGCTTCCTACCAGGGAACATCAACATCCGGGAAGATCCAACGCCTCATCGGTATGAATGAAGACATAAAAGACCATACGGTAATTATTCTGGAAGATATCGTGGATACTGGATATACACTCGACAGCATCATAAAGCAACTCAAAGGATATGAACCGGCAGAGATTAAAATCGCCACGCTGCTCTTTAAACCGGAAGCCTATCAGTTTACCATAAAACTGGATTATGTCGGAATAGAGGTGCCCAATAACTTTCTTATTGGGTATGGACTTGATTATAATGGTTATGGGAGGCATCTGAAACAGATATACTCCATAACCGAAACCTAAATTTTTTACCATGCTGAATATCGTTTTGTTCGGTCCTCCCGGATCCGGGAAAGGGACCCAGGCAGAAAAGTTGATACAGAAATACGGTCTGATCCATCTGTCAACAGGAGATATCCTGCGGGAAGCCATTTCAAAGAAAACCCCATTGGGCGTGAGGGCAAAAGAATACCTTGATAAGGGAGAACTTGTCCCGGACGAGGATGTCGTAAATATGGTGATCAAAAAACTTGACGCCGAAAACGATCCCAGGGGCTTTATTTTTGATGGATTTCCGCGAACATGTGGCCAGGCAAGGGTCTTACGTAATCTGCTTACAGAGCGCGATACCCGGATCAATGTGATGATCGCGCTTGAAGTTCACGAAGATGAACTGATTAAACGCCTGGTCAAAAGAGGCCGTGAATCAGGCCGGTCCGATGACCAGCTTGCAGTCATCAGGAACCGGATTGAGGTCTATGAACGAGATACATACCCGGTAAGCGATTTTTACCGGAAAATGCGAAAATATCGTTCCATTAATGGCGTTGGTACCGTGGATGAAATATTTCAGCGGATTGTTGAAGTGGTGGATCAGGTGAAGTAAATTTACGGGAATAACATCCAACAGTTCTTATTTTAACTCTCGGGGTGATGGTAGGCTCAAATTTTGTTGACTATGTAAAAGTGTTTTGCCGTTCCGGAAACGGTGGATCCGGATCTGTCCATTTCCATAGGGATAGACTAAACCCGAGAGGAGGACCCGATGGGGGAGACGGAGGAAGGGGAGGACACGTTATTTTAACGGGAAATAAACAACTGTGGACCCTGCTTCATCTGAAATTCAAAAAACACGTGTTTGCAAAGAACGGGAATGCTGGTGCAAGTGCATTGAAGACCGGTGCTGACGGTGAAGATGTAATTGTTGAAGTCCCGCTGGGGACCGTAGCTAAAGAAGCGGATTCTGAAGAGATACTCTTTGAAATAACCGAACACCAGCAAAGCAAAATCCTCGCAGATGGTGGGCAGGGCGGAATGGGGAATACAAATTTCAAGTCCTCAACCAACAGGACACCCCGGTTTGCTCAACCCGGCGAAAAAGGAACGGAGGGATGGTATATCCTGGAGTTGAAAATTCTGGCAGATGTCGGCCTCGTTGGATTTCCCAATGCTGGAAAATCAACATTGCTCTCCGTTGTTTCAGCGGC
The DNA here is from genome assembly GCA_964612275.1 of uncultured Rikenellaceae bacterium. Lineage (GTDB taxonomy): Bacteria > Bacteroidota > Bacteroidia > Bacteroidales > VadinHA17. Next base: position 1,294 of record CAZTES010000321.1, on the reverse strand, counting down.
CAAACCCAAAATAGCCGATTATCCTTTTACCACATTGGTACCAAACCTGGGGATCGTCAGCTACCGGGATGATAAATCGTTTGTGATGGCCGATATCCCCGGTATCATTGAAGGAGCACACGAGGGCAAAGGACTGGGCACACGATTTCTCCGGCACATCGAAAGAAATTCCCTCCTGCTGTTCATGGTCCCGGCTGATAGCAATGACATCCATGAGGAATACAGGATACTGGTAAAGGAACTCAATGAATATAACCCCGAATTACTCGATAAGAAGAGAATACTGGCCATTACCAAATCCGATATGCTCGATGAAGAACTGACGGAAGAGATCAAACAGGACCTGCCGGATATTCCCAATGCTTTTATCTCTTCCATTGAACAAACCGGGTTGGTGGCACTAAAGGATTTGATATGGGGAGAGTTGAATGAATAGTAATGAGTTGTGAGATTTGAGAAAAATGAAATAACGAATATCGAATACTGAATTTTGAAGTAAAATGTAGAAGGGTGATTTATCGTGTCCTGATGTGATAGTGTATTTCGGATTTCGAATTTAACTGAAAACTTGAAACCGGCAGCTTATTGCATACTATTGAAAATGAAATAGTTAGTGAATTATTGGGTTATAAAGTTATCTAGGTGCCTGAGTGGAATATTTAGCAGTTGGTGGCTCGGAATAATATAAAGATTGAATTTATACTTTTAAGTCAAACCATTACATCAATGTACTCACTAACTTAATAACCAATAACTTAATAACTTTTTCTCCAGATTGTTAGTTGCAATGAAACAAGAAACCGGAAACCGAAAACCAGAAACTATCTAATGCTTGAAACATTAATTACATGGGATACCGATCTTTTCCTGTTTCTGAATGGGATTCACTCCCCCTTCTGGGATCAGGTGATGTGGTTGATTACCGGAAAATGGATCTGGATACCCCTCTACCTGTTTATCTTAGGATGGCTCATACGGGATTATCGCTGGAGAGCCGCAGTCCTGCTGATTTTTGTTGTGATTTTGATTACGCTGAGCGATCAATCCTCCGTCCACTTGTTTAAAGAGATTTTCCAACGATTGCGTCCATGCCATGATGCCCGGATTGCTGAGCATGTGCATACGGTGAACGGTAAGTGTGGTGGCAAATATGGGTTTGTGTCTTCCCACGCTGCGAACACGTTTGCCATTGCTGTATTTTCACTTCTGCTCATCCGAAACAGGTACTATTCCATCTCAATCATCGCCTGGGCTTCCCTGGTATCATACAGCAGGGTTTACCTGGGTGTGCATT
>CAZTES010000320.1:0-3052 GCA_964612275.1 uncultured Rikenellaceae bacterium | reverse complement strand
TGAACACCTGCACAATGGCAGCAATGATCATCCAACCCATAATGGCATAGGTCAGAATAAAGAAAACATTCACACCCGAGTCGAATTTATTGGGTTTAATAATTTTAATGATTGTTCCTGTCAGGGCAAGCCCCCACTCTACCCCGAAAATAGTCCAGCCAAACGGTCCGTGAAGAGCAACCAGTGTTAACGGGGTATAGGTACCGGCAATCAGCATAAATATGGCTATCTGGTCGAAATTGAAAAAAAAATCTTTTCCCCTTCCGGGTTTAAGCCAGTGGTTCAGTGTGGAAGAGAGATAAAGCAACACCATGGTCGATCCGAAAATGGAGGAACTGACCACATGCCAGGCATTACCCCGGATCGCTGAAAAAATAACCATCAGAACCAGACCTGCCGCAGCGAGAATAGCCCCGACAAGGTGAGAGATGGAATTTGCCAGCTCTTCCTGAGCAGTGAACCGGACTGTATCATGCTTCATCATATTATTTTTTCATTCCTTCAGGCTCATTATTTCCTTTCCGGACTTTCCCGGATCCTGTCCGGATGGATTGAGCAAATCTACATCAAAAAACAAAGATAGACCAGGAGAATCCGGATTTAAATCCCGGAAAAACATTTTGCAGATTCTATTATTCCAATTAATTTTACCGGGCTACATACTTTCAACCGTAACCTGAATGATCAATAAAACGAGAGCAATCATTTTGAGAAAGAGGCCCAAAGGTCTTCCAACATCAGAAATATTTAAAATCATCACAGAACCGCTCCCAAACCTGCAGAAGGGTGAGCTCCTGATCAAGTCGCGTTATATTTCCGTTGATCCTTACATGAGGAACCGGATGAATCCGGGTGCCTCTTACATTGCTCCCTATGTATTGAATAAGGTAATTACCGGCAATCTTCTTGGAGAGGTTATTGAATCGAAAGCCCCGGGATACAACCCGGGTGAATCGGTTGTCGGGGCACTGGGCTGGAGGGAATACAACACTGCCCCGGCAAAGCAAATCACCCGGATTGATGTTGATAAAATTCCCGAATCTGCCTACCTCAGCACCCTTGGTCTTACCGGTCTTACTGCATACTTCGGAATGCTGGAAATAGCCCGGCCAAAGGCAAGCGAAGTCGTTGTTATTTCAGGTGCAGCAGGAGCTGTGGGATCGATCGCCGGTCAAATTGCCAGGATAAAAGGATGCCGGGTTGTGGGAATAACCGGCTCGGATCAGAAGGTACTCTGCCTGAAGGAGGAGTTGCATTTCGATGAAGCGATCAATTATAAGAAACAGGGCAACCTGCGAAAACCACTCAAAGAAGCCTGTCCGGAAGGAATTGATATCTACTTTGATAATGTCGGAGGTGAGATCTCCGATAGTGTGATGTGCCTGCTGAATAATCACTCACGCATTGTGCTGTGTGGTCAGATTGCACTCTATAATCTAAGCCGGATCGACAGGGGCCCCCGGATGGGACCACAATTACTCATCCACCGTACCCGGATGCAAGGATTTAACGTGTATGACTATTGTTCCGGATTCTCAAAAGCAAAGGCTGAAATATCAGGCTGGTTATTTGACGGGCAATTGAAAGGTCCGGTAAACATCATTTGCGGATTTGAGAACATTCCGGAAGCATTCCTCGGACTGTTTCGTGGTGATAACATCGGAAAACAACTGGTGAAATTGTAGGGCAAAGATTTGATATTAGCGTTCTCCGGAGTGAATCAACCGGTCATAATACACCATAAGAAGATCAGAACCAGATCCTGGCAAGGTACCCGAACAGCATGGTGGTAAAAAAGGAGAAGGAACCATAAACCACCGCAATAAGGGCCATTTCCTGGTTTCCAAGTAGTGTGCTGGCAACAAAAATGGCAAGCGTACTGTTTTGTAAACCAACTTCTACAGCAATCGTATACTGATTCTGTTTGGTCAGTTTGAAGGCTCTGGGGACCAACAGACCGGCAGTCATCGAAAAGAAATTCAGCATAAGCGTGTAAGGGATCAGCCCGAAAAAGTTGGTATCCAGTCCTCCCTCACCGTTGCCCTCAAGAAAAACAACCCCGGCATAGACACTCATCAGCAACAGGGGCAAAATTATCCGCAATGGATTCTGTATCTTCAATGCAAGCACTTCACGCTTTCTGCGTATGTAAATGCCAATGGAGGCCGGAATAACGGTAATCATGAATATTTTTGAAATGGTTTCCAGCACGGGTAGCATAATTTCTGTATCCTCGCCCATAAACAACCGAAGTGCCAGCCGGACGATCAGGGGAATGGTTATCAGGGTGAGAATGCCGTTAACCACAGTAATGGAAACACAGAGGGCAACATTACCCTTGATGATATAATTAACCAGATTGGATGTTACTCCGCCCGGGCAGGCAGAGACAATGATCAATCCCACTTTAAATTCCGGTCTCAGGTTGCTAAATGTGGCGATGAGAAAAGCAATCACCGGCAATAAGATGAGCTGGCTTGACAAACCGATCACTAAATTCCGGGGTTCTGAAACAATGTCTCTGAGGTCAATGGTGGTGATGGATAATCCGATACCCATCATGATAATAACAAGTGTTGCAGGAAGAAACCAGGTTGAAAACAGATCGACTTGCATGATACAAATAACGAAGATTCCAGCCAAAATAAAAAATCCTTGCGGTGGCTGGCTTACCAACAGTTAAAATTAACAGAATTTATTTGTAATTTTAGGGGTAATTATAATCATACAGGCAAATTATGATGAAAAATCAGAAATACGGGATAATGATCATGATCCTGATGGTCTTTTTTCCCTTCTCCTGTAAGTTACAAACAAACCAAAACCCAGCAGCCGGTTCGCAGAAACTGAAAAACAGGAATGCTATTGCTGCCGGTTCGTATTATCCGGCAAATAAAGACCAGCTGGCATTGCTTCTGGATCAGTGTTTGGCACAAGGTGCATCCCGGAAAGTCAGCGGAGATGTTTTAGCCGTTCTTGTTCCCCATGCAGGATACATTTTTTCAGGATCTGTAGCGGCATCCAGTTTTAACCAGATACCTAAAGAGATGAA
>CAZTES010000319.1:0-3056 GCA_964612275.1 uncultured Rikenellaceae bacterium | reverse complement strand
AAAAACCTTTTTGAGGAGATTCAAAATGGAAATTTCAGAAAAGACCTCTTTTTCCGGCTTAATATCAATTCCATTAACCTCCCACCCCTGCGCGAAAAACCAGAAGATATTCCATTACTGGCCAGTTATTTTCTTGAAAAATTCAACGAGAAATATCAAAAAAATGTCAAAAAGATTTGTACGTCCTTGTTGAACTGCCTGAAAAATTATTCCTTCCCGGGTAATGTGAGAGAATTGATGAATATCATCAACAGTGCAATCATTATTGAAACAGGAACGGAATTAAGAAGAACATCACTTCCGCATTTCTTTCATGCACAACATTGCTGTGATGAAGAACTGAATAATGGCCTTAAACCCAGTTCGCTTCAGGAAATCGAAAAGGTACACATTAGAAAAGTGCTGAATTATACAGGAGGAAACCGGACGAAAGCTGCTGATATCCTGGGAATATCAAGGGTAAATTTACTGGCAAAAATAAAAAAGTACGAACTGGTGTAACACCGGGTTTTTAGTCTCCTGGTTTTTCTTTTTACCAAAGGTTTTTCACTGCCTGTTGATTCTGCTTCCTGTTATCCACATCACCGAATCACTTGAACCGTGAATCAACCAGCAGATATGTTCTAGAACACTCGTATACAGTTCTTTCTGTATAAATTGGCCGTTTTTAATTATAGTTTCAATTATTTTATATATTTGTTTCCTTCAACCTGGAACAGGCTTAACGAATCCTTAATTTATTAACTAATAAGAAACATAATGGAAAACAAAAAATCCACCAACACCCTGGGACTTTCTGTTATCGGATCCATCTTTTTTATTTTCGGTTTTGCGACTACGTTTATCATTACGCTGAGTGCCAAAGTGAAAGAAGTATTTGAGCTGAGTGAATTTGAAGCACAGTTCATTACCTCTGCCTTTTTCATTGCCTATCCCATTCTTTCCATTCCAAGCGGGTATATTGTGAAGCGAATCGGGTATAAAGTTTCATTGATTATCGGATTGGTATTAATGGCTTTGGGTAGTTTCCTGTTTTATCCTGCAGCCGCCGTTCCTTCCTATCCGCTTTTTCTGACAGCTACTTTTGTACTGGCATCGGGGGTCGTGTTGCTGCAGGTTGCAGCGAATCCATATGCAACAGCTCTGGGATCAGACGCTACTGCCTCCGGACGGTTAAATCTGGTTCAGGCGTTGAATTCAGTGGCAACCATGATTGCCCCCTGGATCATTTCTGTTGCTGTTTTTAAAGGTGCCGGAGAAATGCTGGATGCCGTGACCGCAGCAAAAACAGTACAGATGCCATTCATCGTCATGGGCGTTCTTGTGCTGTTGATCGCTTTTGCCATTATGGCAATGAAGCTTCCGGAAATTACAGGTGCAGCAGTCCCCGGGGAAATCCGGAAAAGTGTCTGGAAGTACCCTCATGTATTGTTGGGTACCCTGGCTATTTTCTTTTATGTTGGAGCAGAGGTTGGTACTGCAGGTTTAATTGTCAATTACCTGAGAACTCCTGAGAATGGTGGATTGACTGCCGAGGCCGCATCCCGTTTTGCCTCAATCTACTGGGGCGGTGCGATGATCGGCCGGTTCTTTGGAGCCGTTATGCTTTCCGATATCAAGACTGCTGCAAGAAAATACCAGTTTGTCCTGGGTATATTGGTCCTTGCCTTTTTTGCCGGCTCTTTTGTCACCGACTGGAACTGGAAACACGGTTTATATTTTCTGATCATTGCATTGATTAACTTCATTGTCATGCAGATCGGTACCGGAAAAGACACCCGCACGCTTTCGGTATTTTCCGGTTTTGCCGCACTACTGGCAATCATAACAGCACTGACGACCGGACAGGTTGCACTCTGGACCGTGGTATCCATTGGCTTCTTTAACTCGGTTATGTTCCCGACTATTTTCTCACTGGGTGTGAAAGACCTGGATAAAGGCGAGCTGAGTACAGCATCGGGAATTATTAACAGCCTGATTATTGGTGGAGGAATCATTCCACTGATCATGGGCAGCATAGCCGATGGCCCCGGGTATACCTGGGCATTTCTTGTCCCGGCAGTCTGTTATGCTTACATCTTCTTCTTTGCAGTAAAAGGGAGCCAGATGAGATAATCCGTATTGTAATAATGCAAACTTCATGGTTAAAAATATGAGTGAAATAGCGATAGGAATTGACATTGGCGGAACAAACACCGCCATAGGAATTGTTGACCGGGAGGGCAATGTTTTATACGAGAAAAAACCACAGTTGCCCACTCCCCAGAAAAAAGAGAATCCGGATGCAAGCCAGAAAAAATCAGAAGAGATACTGGAAAGATACACCACGACCCTGGCAACTGAAATTAAATCGGCAATTGACACAGTCAGAAAAAGCACACCCGGTATTGATATTGCAGGCATCGGGATCGGAGCTCCGAATGGAAACTATTATAAGGGAACCATCGAGCTCGCACCAAACCTGCCATTTGTCGGAGTGGTCCAATTTGCAGATATGATCAAGGCGAAAGTGCCGGAAATCGAAATCATAAAATTAACCAATGATGCAAATGCCGCCGCCTTGGGTGAATTGATCTATGGTGGTGGTAAGGGAATGAAAAATTTTGTAATGATAACACTCGGTACAGGAGTGGGCAGCGGTCTGATCGTGGATGGTGACCTGGTTTACGGTCATGATGGCTTTGCCGGTGAGTGCGGGCATATCGTTTTGATACCTGACGGACGTTTATGCGGTTGCGGCGGATTGGGACACCTGGAAGCCTATTGCTCTGCACCGGGTATTGCACGCACGGTCTTTGAACTTCTGGCAAGATACAACGATAGCCAAAGTGAACTTGCCGGGATTCCCTTTAATTCGATGACTTCGGAAATGGTGTATAATGCTGCCGTAAAAGGGGATAAAATAGCCAGGGAGGCATTTGAAATTACCGGTAAACTGCTGGGCAGGGGACTGGCCATTACCGTTGACCACCTGAGCCCGGAAGCAATTTTCCTGTTCGGTGGTGCAGCAGCAGCCGGTGAACTGATCTTTAAACCCACAAAAGATGCCATGGAAC
>CAZTES010000318.1:0-3061 GCA_964612275.1 uncultured Rikenellaceae bacterium | reverse complement strand
CCGGATTCGGTGAAGGAAACCGGGCATCCACCTCCGATTGCCAGGTGTGCAGCCTCTCAAGCATACGGTCACGAATATCAGGAAGACTATCTGCCAGGTTTGTCTGTTCTCCAATATCCTGAGCAATATTATACAGTTCAACGGAACGATTTTCCTCAAAGAATTCGATCAATTTAAAGTCCCCTTTCCGGATGGCAGCCCCGGGACTGCCTCCCTGGTTCCCGTAATGCGGATAATGCCAGAAAATGGCTCTCTCTTCTGTTCCCTTTTCCTCTTGTAAAAGCGGCATAAAACTCACGCCATCCAGGTGCTGTTCTGGCTTCATGTCAATACCGGCTATTTCCAGGATGGTTGGATAGAAATCTGTACTGATAACCGGGACAATACATACTGAGCCTGGAGAGATATTTCCGGGCCATTTCACCAGCATGGGTTCCCGGATACCTCCCTCATAGAGCCAGCCTTTCCCTGCACGAAGGGGTACATTGCTTGTCGGGTGTCCTTCGGAAGTGGAAAGCCCCCCGTTATCAGACATAAAGAATACAACAGTATTTTCTTCCAATCCGGATTCCTGCAGGAAGCGAAGGACTTTACCCACTGCCTGGTCCATCGCTTCAACCATTCCTGCATAAACGGCATGATTCTGCACCAGCCTGACCTTTCGGTCTCCTTCCTCTCCCCAGGCATCCTCGGGCGCATCCTCCCTTTTTATTTCATATTTTGCCTGCAGATCTTCGCGTGTCATCAGTGGAGTGTGAACCGAATAAAATGAAAGATATGCCAGGAAGGGTTGGTCCATATGCTTTTGGATAAATTTTACGGTTTCTGTTGCGAGTCGATCAGGCAAATGTTCGCCTGCCGGGCCATCCTCCATCCTTGGATTTTCATAGGGTGAAAAATAGCGGTTACCACCATAGGGTCCTCCCCGTTCACAACCACCGATATTTACATCAAATCCCTGGTTTTCAGGCCAGAATCCTTCCGGACCAAGATGCCATTTTCCGGCAAAAAAAGTTGCATATCCTGTTTCTTTCAGCGCTTCAGCAAGCGTAATCTCTTCCAGGGGCATGCGGTTTTCATATTTCGCCGGCAGCAAGGACTTGTTCCTTGTCCAGTGTCTGCCAACCGTTTCCGGCTGCGGTGCACCGAAATAATCGGTCGTGTTCAGTCGTGCCGGATATTTCCCGGTCATGATACTGGCACGTGTCGGACTGCAAACAGGACACGCTGCATATCCCTGAATAAACCGCATCCCTTCGGATGCAAGACGGTTAACGTTCGGCGTTTCGTAAAATGTTTCCGGATTATTAAAGCCCACATCAGTCCAGCCGAGATCATCCACCAGGATGACGAGAAAATTGGGTTTGGGTGGTTCAGGATTGCATCCTGAGAGGATAGACAAAAGTACGATACATGTTATCGTTGCAAACATGATAGGTATGGTTTCATATCGTTTCATGTTGTTTCATATTATTTGATATTGTTTCAGAAATTACCCTTAGTGAAAAAAATCTGAATTTTTATTTAATTTGATAAGCAGGTCAAGTGTCAGCTCCTTTCCTATGTGGGAATCATATTTTGATTTTTCAAGGATTTCATCAGCCCGCTTAAATTCTCCATTGTATATTGCCAGACACCATAGTAGAGCCCGGCTTTCAGGGAGGTTTTTAAATTTGTCCATTATATGGTCTGCCTCTGTTTTTCGATTTTTCATTTTTAACGTCCATGCTGTAATGAAATCTTCAGCAGACAATGTTTTAGATAACGGAAAATCAAGAATCTTTTGTTGAACAGCTAATAATTCATCTTCCCGGCCAGCATATTTATGTATTACGACCATTAAAAAGTTTTCCAGGCGCTCATCCACATCATATGGTTTGCCAACACCCAGGTTTTCCGGCCACTCCAGGGCCAGATCAATATGGTTATGTGCAGTTTGGAAATCATGCCGGATCATGGATTGGACGGCTTTTCTAAGGTTGGATTCGTGCCAGATCAACCTGCCGGAAGTGGCTCCTTCATTGGGAAGAACGATTAGGTTCTTCAATACATTAATGCTGCTTTCATACTGACCTTTTCTGTTGAGCAGGTTGGCATATTGAAGACCCAGGTAATAATTCTCAGGGAATTTTTGAAAATATTCCTTTGATATCTTTACGGCTTCATCCAGCATGTTATTCGTTATGTAGAAACCGGCAGTTCGATAACCTGCTCTCCATGAATCAGGGTCCAGTTCAAGTGCTTTCAGGTAGCTTTTCTGAGCGGTTGTAAAATCTTCTTTTGAATATAGATCTCCTTTGGCAAGGGAAAAAACGGGATAGTCCGGTTCGTCCCCACATGCTTCAATAAGTGATCTGGCCATCCCGGTTTGATCGCTATTCCAGTAAATTAGTGAAAGGTAATATTTCGGTTTCCATGAACCGGAGGTGCCAATGGCCCATTTCAGCATTTCCACCGATTCTTCCCTGAAAGGAAAAACAAGATATGGGGGGAGCTGATTTGCCTTTTCAAACAATTGATTTGCTGCAATAGGTTTGCCCGATAGTGAATTCATATAGGCTAACCAGTAAAGGACCATAGGATGTTCCGGGGCCCGCTCAAGGATCCATATGGCTTCCCGGTAGCAGTCCAGGTTAAAATATTTCAGGGCTGTTTCCAGAAAAGTCTCCTGTGGAAACTCATTCCTGATCAGCCTGGCAAGTTCATCCTGTGCTCTTTCAATGCCTTCAGGAAGGAATTTTTCAAACCGGCCAAAATGGTTCAATGGGTCAATATTCAACAGATCAACCAGAACAGCGGTTGCCTGATCGTTCATTCCCATTTTCCTGTATATAAGTGCCATCAACTCAAGGCCTGGTAAATTTAAACGATTATAGAGCATGCTCTTTTTGGAATATTCCAGTGATTTTCCCATATCACCTTCCCTGAAATAGATCTTTGCCAGTTCGTTATAGGAACCGCACCGGTAAGCAGCAGATGCTGCTGCTATGGAAAATCCATCTTTTGCATCAGCAATCCGGCCTGTTTTCAGGCTTGCGATTCCATAGTAGAAATTTGCTTC
>CAZTES010000317.1:0-3116 GCA_964612275.1 uncultured Rikenellaceae bacterium | reverse complement strand
ATTGTGGTCAGGGCAAAAACCGAGATCGATACAACCCCCTCCGGACGGTCTAAAATCATTGTAACCGAGATACCCTACCTGGTTAATAAGGCCGAAATGATCAGGAAAACCGCAGACCTGATCAATGAAAAAAAGATTGAGGGCATTTCGTATATCAACGATGAATCAGACCGGACCGGGATGAGGATTGTTATCATCCTGAAAAAAGATGCCATTGCCAATGTTGTATTGAATAACCTGTATAAATACACCCAGCTGCAATCGGCCTTCAGTGTGAATAACATTGCGCTGGTGAACGGAAAACCCAGAACCCTATCGCTGAAAAACCTGATTGAAAGCTTTGTGAAACACCGGCATACCGTCATCATTCGCAGAACCAAATACGAGCTCAATCAGGCAAAAAAACGCGCACACATCCTGGAAGGACTGCTCATTGCCCTTGATCGCCTCGATGAAGTCATCTCCCTCATCCGGGCTTCCAAAACACCGGATGAAGCAAAAACAGGCCTGATGAAAAACTTCGAACTGACAGAAGTACAGGCCAAAGCCATTCTTGACCTCCGTCTACAGAAGCTAACCGGACTGGAAAGGGAAAAGATCAAAGAGGAGTATGCGGAATTGAAGAAGCAAATCGATTATTATCAGCAGGTCCTGAGCCAGGAAGAGCTGCAAATGAAAATCATCAAGGATGAACTGATTGAGATCAAGGATCATTATGGTGATGAGAGAAGGACACAAATCGAGCTGGATGCGGAAGATTTCAACCCGGAAGATTTTTATGCCGATGAGGACATGGTGATTACGATCTCACACCTTGGGTATATCAAAAGAACCCCTGTCTCCGAATTCAAACGGCAAAATAGGGGAGGGGTCGGGTCAAAAGGAAGCACAACCCGGGAAGAAGATTTCATCGAGCACATGTACATCGCCTCCATGCACAATACAATGCTCTTCTTTACAGAAAGAGGCAAGTGCTTTTGGCTTAAAGTATATGAAATTCCCGAGGGTACCAGGACGTCCAAGGGAAGGGCTATTCAAAACGTGATCAACCTTGAACCGGAAGATAACGTGAAGGCCTATATCAATGTTCAGAAGCTGGACGACAGGGATTACGTGGATAACAATTATATTGTCCTCTGCACAAAAAAGGGTGTCATTAAGAAAACATCCCTTGAAGCCTACTCCAGACCCAGACAAAGCGGAATCAATGCCATCAATATCCGGGAAGGAGACCAGCTCCTGGAAGCCAAGCTCACCAATGGAAATCATGAAATCATGCTTGCTAACCGGTCGGGCAGAGCAATCCGTTTCCATGAAAAAACCGTTCGACCAATGGGACGAAATGCTTCCGGCGTCCGGGGCATTACACTCGCGAATAGAGCCGATGATGTGATCGGTATGATCACCGTGGAAAATGAGAGCGAGGATATCCTCGTTGTGTCGGAAAAAGGATTTGGAAAACGTTCAAAAATAGGCGATTACAGGCTTACTAACCGGGGTGGAAAAGGAGTGAAAACAATCAATATCACAGGAAAAACAGGCGATTTGATTGCCCTGAAAGGCGTCATTGACTCGGATGATATCATGATCATTAATAAGTCGGGCATTACCATTCGAATGGCTGTCTCCGATATGCGCATCATGGGAAGAGCTACACAAGGAGTGAAACTGATTAACCTGAGGGAAAATGACTCCATTGCTGCCGTTGCCTATGTTGAAGCAGGTGAGGAGGATGAGGAGGTTGACAATGGAAATGAACAGCAAAATAAAACAGAATAATCACAAAATGGCAAAGAATTTGAAGAATATATTTTTAAATACTATTTTTGAAGCAACAAAAGTTGCTGTCAATCACAAAACTTAATTGAAATGAAACCTATTTTAGTATCATTATTGTTAATTGCTGGAATAGCAATGAGTTATGCACAAAAAGGCAAAGTAACCAGTGCCCTGAATTATGTCACTTCCGGTCAGTTGGATAAAGCAAAAGAAGCCATAGAAGAGGCAGAACAACACGAAAAGACCAAAGACTGGGACAAAATGTTTTACACAAAAGGGAAAGTATTGCAGGCCGTCGGGGAGACACAGAATGAAGAATACAAGGATCTTTATGAAAACCCGTTGCAACAAGCATATGAATGCTATATGGAAGCCATGGAGCGGGATGAAAAAGGTCGGCTGGAAAAACTGATCAACCTGGCCCTTCCCATGTTAGCCAACGATTTTATTGTTCTGGGAGTCAATAAGTTCCAGGAAGGAGACTATGCCGGTGCCCTGGAAGCATTCGAAACGAACCTCGAGATAGGGGAGATGCCTCTTTTTGGTGGAGGTGCCGATACCACAATCATGTTTAATGCTGGACTCGCAGCCTATAACGGGGATCTTCATGACAAAGCAATCAAGCATTTTACAGCTGTAAAAGAGATGGATTATGGCGATTATACACTCTATATCCTCCTGAAAAATTCTTACGTCGCCAAAGGTGATTCCGCCAGCGGATTGCAGATATTGCAGGAGGGATTTTCAAGATTTCCTGAAAATGAGAGTTTGTTGATTGAACTGATTAACTTTTACATCATGCAAGGAGGGATGGATACAACCCAGGAAGCCCTGGACTATATCGGTATGGCAATAGAACAGAATCCTACCAACGCATCGTATTTCCACGCCGAAGGAATCCTTTATGATAAAAAGGGGGATATCGACAAATCAATCAAATCGTATGAGAGGGCGTTAGAATTAAATCCAGACTACTTTGATTCCAACTACAACCTGGGTGCCCATCACTTCAACCGCGGAGTGAATAAGGTGAATGAATGCAACGAGATCATGGATAACAATGAATATGAGAAGTGCAAGGAGGAGGCAGATGCCATATTCGATATTGCACTGCCTTATATGGAAAAAGCGTTTGAAATCGACTCCACTGACAAGTCAACCATTGAAACCCTGAAACTCTTGTATTACCGGATGGGAGAAATGGAGAAACACGCCGAGATGGATAAGAAGCTGGAAGAATTAAAAATAGAAGGCGGTTTATAAGATCCATGGGGGAGACATACTTATTGCTCCCCCTATATTTTAATATTCCCTATTTAACATAATATTAATTATGG
>CAZTES010000316.1:0-3117 GCA_964612275.1 uncultured Rikenellaceae bacterium | reverse complement strand
GGAACACCGGTGAGCCCTTCCCTCACCTTTTCACCCTTACCCCGCCAAAGGCGGGACGGTTATTTTCTGCTCCATTACTATACCCTTACGGATATCTTCCCGTTAGGAAGCCTGGTGCCCTGCGTTGCCCGGACTTTCCTCCATCCCGCTAAATGGCGGAACAGCGATAGAACGGCCTGCTCAAGTGCAAAGATAAGTAAATGATCGGAATTCGTTCAACGGTTACGATGCCCGCTCTGTAAAATAACGGCGAAGCCGCCCCTGCTTTGCAGGATTACACAGGGCCCGTTTCGGTATTCGTTGTTTGTCTTTCGGTACTTTACCACGTAACCGATAACCGACTAACGAAACGGGCTTCGTAACCGAATACCGATTACCGTTATCATCCTGTGATTCAATGGATGATAACTAACGTTGCTCCATATCCATACTCTTTAAAAGAAGCGTCCTGGAATGTAAGCCTTGGATAATCGCTCTCCAGTTTTTTGCGTATCTCATATTTTAGCTTTCCTTCTCCCCTTCCATGGATAAAGACGATCTTTTTCTGCCCGTTCCGGATGGCTCCCTCCAGGGCAGTGGTAAACCGCGCCATCTGGGCTTCAAGAATTTCTCCGGATGTCAGGTTTTTATGGTCGGGCAGGATGCGGTTTATGTGCAGATCGACTTCTTCAACATCAGGAGGCGATATCATTTTTTTGTCTTTCAGTTTGTTAGAACCAACAATCTTCTCCTTTTTATCCAGGTAATCGGCAAGGGTTCGCTCCCGTTTTTCGGTTGTTTCCCCCTTTTCTGCCTTCACTTCTTCCACTTCAGGCTCAGTCTCTTTTCCGCCTTTTCCCTCAAAATCCTCGCGAGTAGCATGCACAACAATGACTTCTTTCTTCAGCACCGGGAATTCAAAACCGTCTTCTGTTAACACCATCACTATCTCTTCATCCGGGAATTGGGTAATGATCCCTCCTCCTGTTTCATTCAGGAACCTGACCCTGTCTCCTATTTTCATTGATTATTTTCATTTTCGTAATAATAATTACTGATACAATCCCCCTGTATTCCTCTCCGCCCTGATGATGCAGATGGACGGGCTTTTCTGCAGCAGGCCCAAAAGGGATCCCTGTTGGGAAGGGGGATTTGATGCTCCAATTGTAAATTTAGCTATTTTTGTGCCAATTTCCCGCTCAGGATTACCAGAGATGCGAAAAAAGACCGATAGATCAAGCATTGAATCCATCCTCAACAGCCTGGATGTTTCCGAATTTACCTATACCCTCCCTCCGGAAAGGATAGCCAAATTCCCGCTTACGAAGAGAGATGAGTCAAAATTGCTTGTGTACAATAAAGGGCAGATCCATCAGGATTCTTTTTCCTCCATCCGGAAGTACACAAATTCAGAGGCTCTTCTTGTATTTAACAACTCGAAAGTCATCCAGGCAAGGATTATATTTTTCAAGGAGAGTGGTGCAAAAATTGAGATCTTTTGCCTGGAACCTGCCGATCCGCCAGATATCCATGTATCGTTTCAGGAAACGCGAAGCGTCACCTGGAGATGCCTGGTGGGCAATCAAAAGAAATGGAAAAAAGCGTCGTTATCGAAGAAATTGGTATGCAGAGGGGACGAGATTGTTCTTACCGCCTCACGCGGGGAGATATCATCGGCAGGCACGATCGTTCAATTTTCGTGGAACAATCCGGGACTGACATTCTCGGAAGTCCTGGAAAGCGCAGGAGAGATGCCGATACCTCCCTATCTGAAAAGAGAAGCGGCGCCCATTGACCGGACCCGGTACCAGACCATTTATTCCCTGAACGAGGGATCGGTTGCAGCACCAACTGCAGGCCTCCATTTTTCAAACGAGGTGATCCAACAACTCAGAAGAAAAGGAGTTGATTCAGTGGAACTGACCCTCCATGTTGGAATAGGAACCTTCAGACCTATTCTGTCCGATTCACTGGTGCACCACGAGATGCATACCGAACATTTCAGTATAACCCTGGAATCATTGCAAAAAATCCGGGACAGTGTATCACGGATTATTGCTGTTGGAACGACTACGGTCCGGACCCTGGAGAGCCTCTACCTGCTGGGAGTCAAAGTATACCTGGATGAGAATATCCCGGTTGATAAACTGCAGGTGAACCAGTGGGACGGGTTGCTGAATGAAACGGAAATTTCCCCGGTTGAAGCAGTGAAATGCCTTGAGGAATATATGATGGAAAGAAAGATGGATACGCTTCACAGCACCACACGGTTAATGATCATTCCCGGCTACCGCATCATGATGACTGAAGCCCTGATTACGAACTTTCATATGCCACGAAGCTCCCTCATTTTGCTCGTGGCAGGGTATATTGGCAACGACTGGATACGGGTTTATCAGTTCGCCCTTGAGAATGAATTCCGGTTTTTGAGCTATGGGGACAGCTCTATCCTGTTTCCAAAAAGCTGACTTGGTGGTGTGTCATCATCCGTTACATTGATCTCACTCCCTCCGAGGAGGATTGAACTGACCTGAGAAGAGGTTTGGATAACACCTTGATTTATACCAATGGCAAAACAAATTCAAAATTGCAATTATCAATTACCAAACCGTTTGGGATTTGCGTATGGATTATTGTTTGTTATTTGGGGTATTACTACAATACTTTTCTGAGTACATCAACAAACCCGTCAATATCTTCTTCGGTCGTATCGAAGGATGTCATCCACCGCACCTCCGATGTTTTTTCATCCCATACATAAAAGAAATACTCCTTCTGAAGGGTGAGGATCACCTCTTTGGGTATTCTTGCGAAGACTCCATTGGCTTCCACTTTCTGGGTAATGGTTATTTCCGGGAATTCTGCCACTTTTTCAGCAAGTATCCTGGCCATTTTATTGGCGTGTCCTGCACTTTCTTTCCAGAGGTCATTGGACAGGTATGCTTCAAACTGGGCAGCAATAAACCGCATTTTTGAAGCCAGCTGCATGCCCTGCTTCCGGATGTATTTAAAATCTTCGGAGAGCGCCTGATTAAAAAAGATAACCGCTTCGCCGTACATCATGCCATTTTTTGTACCGCCAAAAGAGAGCACATCAACACCAACATCTGCCGTCATTTCCCTGAATCCTGATCCAAG
>CAZTES010000315.1:0-3125 GCA_964612275.1 uncultured Rikenellaceae bacterium | reverse complement strand
ATGTTGGATGTTGCCTTGCCTTCCATGACTGTAGCAGGCAGGCGGGACTTTGGCAAACATTCAATTGCTTAGCAAATTCTTGGTAACTGTTCTCCTGCCAGCATATCGATGATCCGCTTCCCTCCCACTTCGGTTTGCAGGACGACTTGGCCGGGATGGTCTGGGACGATCTCCCCGATAATGGCACTCTCCTTTCCCAGTGGATCAGACTGCATGATGCGGATCAGTTCATCTGCGACCTCTGCCCCGGCTACAACGACCACTCTGCCTTCGTTTGCCATATAAAGGGGATCAAACCCGAATATCTCGCATGTTCCCTTGACTTTCTCCCTGATGGGGATCAGCAACTCATCCAGCTGAATCCCCAGTTTTTTCCGTGAAGCGAGCTCACACAATACGGTTGCCAGTCCTCCCCGGGTGGCATCCCGCATAAAGTGGATCTCACCGGTTCTGTCAGTCATCTTCGCGATCAGATGGTTCAGGCTGGCACAATCGGAATCGATCTGCAATTCGAAACCCAGGGACTCGCGGGCAGCCAGAATAGCAACCCCGTGCTCCCCAATGGGTCCGTTGACTATGATCTTATCGCCGGTCTTAACATGCTCTGCCGTGCTGATGTGGATTCTCTCCGGGTCCAGTAACCCGATGCCTGCTGTATTGATAAAAACCTTATCGCATTTACCATGATCGACCACCTTTGTGTCGCCCGTAACAATCTGTATCCCTGCTACTTTTGCCTCTGCAGCCATGGACCGGACGATCTTTTCAAGCTGGTCCATTTCAAATCCTTCCTCGATGATGAAGGAAGCACTCAGCCAGAGGGGTTTGGCTCCCGAAACAGCCAGGTCATTCACAGTTCCGCAAACAGCCAGTTTACCGATATCCCCTCCGGGAAAGAAAACCGGATCCACGACAAAGGAATCGGTCGTGAAGGCGAGGTTTTCCCTGTTGACCTGAAGCAGGGCGGAATCAGCCTGGTTCCGGAGAACCTCGTTATCGAAATGGGTTACAAAGAGCTCCGTAATCAGTTCATGGGTAAGTCTCCCGCCACTGCCGTGGCTCAGGGAAATGGTTTTATCGAGACGTTTTTTCATTTTGTTGAATTGTCATTCGGGGCAGAGCCCTGGTCATTCACTCTCCGCCGTGCGGATCGTGTTATTCGTTACGGCTTCACCTTCACTGTCATTCAGTTGTTACGCAAATCTACAAACAAAGTGACGAGATTCGCTGCCTTCGGCAAGCAGACGGATTTCGTTAAACACAAACCGTGGACCGAGAAACGAGTAATCTCCTCTCACTACTCAACTCTGATCACTCATATCCCGTAATCCGTAACTCCTAACCCGTAACTTCTCACACTGCGGACTGCATATCCCGAAAAACCACAAATCTACGATTTGGTAGTTTTTCAAGGATTCTCGAATTTCTGAAGAAGCGTAGCTTTTAAGAAATTCGGGGCTGAAGACTGGTGACTTTTCTCCTTCTCTTCCCCTTCACAAATTTTCCTCCACGGATTAACGCCTGGAGTATTCCGGTCCATGAAACACTATTTCCCAGAATAACCAGGCAGTTGGACCATCTTTCTGGTTGTACAGCAACCCCGGGTAACGGTCACTACCGTTCCCTCACCCGGGGCTATTTATTATTATACCCCGCCGGGGTATTCTGCAAGATGAAATAATTTGTCCGGAAGGGATGTGCCACAGGCATCCCAATGGGGCCTTTGGCAGAACTCTGTACTTAGTATTCTGAACTCATGCTCTCTGCCCTATGCTGTCCAATCCCTGCTAACTGCCAACTTCGTATTGTTTACTCGTCAAAGAACTCCGTACTTCACTTATTATACCGATACCACGCATTACAAGCCCCTTCATTTGAGACCATACAGGCGCCGACCGGGCGGGACGGGTTGCACACGGTTCCAAACAGTTTACAATCTTTCGGGGTTTTCACTCCTTTTAATATCTCGCCACAGATGCATCCTTTCGGTTCTTTTGTTTCCTCGATATCCACGCTAATTTGTCCGGCATCAAAACGCCGGTATTTATCCCTCAGTTGAAGGCCGCTGTTTTGCAGTATCCCCAGTCCCCTCCACCACTCATCTGCCGGTTCAAAGACTTCCGAGAGGAGTTTTTGTGCTTTCACATTACCCTCTTCTTTTACTGCCCTTTTATACTGGATCTCCACTCTGGGTGTTCCCGCTTCGCACTGCCGGATCAACATATAAACGGATTGCAGCAGGTCGACCGGTTCAAAACCGGATATGACACAACCCAGTCCGTATTTCTCCGGGATCTCCCGGTATATTCCCGAGCCGGTAATGGTGCTGACATGACCCGGTGCAATGTAACCATCAAGCTTCACCCCTTCATCGATCAGGGCTTCCATTGCCGGAGGCATCACTTTGTGGGAACTGAGGAGGAAAAAGTTCTGAATATTCTGTTCGGATGCTTTGACGATGGCAGCTGCGCTGGTTGGGGCAGTTGTTTCAAATCCTATCCCCAGGAAAACAACCCTGAATGAGGGGTTCTCTCTGGCGATCCGGAGGGCATCGAGAACGGAATAGACGACCCGGATATCGGCACCTTTTGCCTTCTCCCGTTCCAGTGAGCTGGATGAACCGGGAACCCTGATCAGGTCACCGAAGGTGGTTATGATGACATCCTCAAGCCGGCTAAGGGCAACAGACTGATCAATGAACCGGTTGCCGGAAACACATACGGGGCATCCGGGGCCGGAGAGAAGGGAAATATGACGGGATAAGAGGGATGGAATGCCGAATTTCTGGATAGCCATGGTATGACCACCGCAGACTTCCATAAAGGAGAGGGGTTTGGTTGAAATTTTTTCTATTTCACGGGAAATCTTCTGCGCAAGGGATCTGTCCCGGTATTCATCGATGTATTTCATGTTTCCTGGCTTCCCTCTTCCATATCGAGTTGCCTGTTCAGATCCTCCAGCTCTTCAAACAGCCTGAAGGTCTCCTCAGCCTCTTCTTTGCTCAGTTTCTGAAGTGCAAAGCCGGTATGCAGGAGGATGTAATCTCCAACCTGAATATCCTCAACAATCTGAAGGCTCGCATTGCAGATGGTTTCTCCAACAGCAACTTTTGCCATATCACCTTC
>CAZTES010000314.1:0-3131 GCA_964612275.1 uncultured Rikenellaceae bacterium | reverse complement strand
ATATAAAATAGAAAAAACATGTCGGAACTTAAAAAGAAACTTGCACAGAAGATTGAAGGCTGGAGGCCCAGAACGGTCAAACTGCTTAAAGAACACGGAGATGCTAAATTGGGAGATGTTACCATTGCACAGGCTATCGGCGGAATGAGAGGAGTAAAATGCCTTGTAACGGACATATCCTACCTGGATCCTTTCGAGGGAATTCGCTTCAGGGGTTACACCATTCCGGAGGTGCTCGGGAAACTCCCGAAACCACCCGGGGTAGAATCTCCCTATGTGGAGGGATTCATTTACCTGCTCCTTACCGGTGATTTGCCAACCGAAAAAGAGGTCAAGGAGATTGCGGAGGAGTTTACCGAAAGAAGAAAGGTGCCTTCCTACGTCTTCGATGTTATTAATGCATTGCCGAAAGATTCGCACCCCATGGTTATGTTCTCAACCGCTCTCCTTTCCATGCAGAAGGAATCGTTGTTTGTACAACAGTATAAAGCGGGTATCAGCAAAATGGAATATTGGGATCCAACCTATGAAGATGCCATGAATCTCCTGGCTAAACTGCCTGAAATAGGTGCTTACATCTATCGTAAAAAATACAGGGATACCATTATACCGTCCGATCCGAAAATTGACTGGGGTGGAAATTTTGCCCATATGATGGGAATTGATAAACCTTACGATGACCTGAGCCGGTTGTATTTTATCCTGCATAGCGATCACGAAAGTGGTAATGTTAGTGCTCACACCGGACACCTCGTTGCCAGTGCATTATCCGATTCATACTATGCAGTATCTGCGATGGTCAACGGATTAGCCGGTCCGTTGCATGGATTGGCAAATGAGGAAGTGCTCAGATGGATTCAGGGTGTGATGGATAAAATGGGAGGTAAGGTACCCGATAAAGAGGAGATGAAACAGTTTGTTTGGGATACGCTCAATTCAGGACAGGTTATTCCAGGATATGGCCACGCCGTATTGAGGAAAACAGATCCGCGCTATTTCGCTCAGCGTGAGTTTTGCCTGAAACACCTTCCCGATGATAAGATATTCCAGTATGTGAGTACACTGTACGAAGTTGTTCCTGATATTCTCCAGGAACATGGTAAAGCGAAAAATCCATGGCCTAATGTGGATGCACAATCCGGCGTTATCCAATGGTATTATGGAGTGAGAGAGTATGATTTCTATACCGTTTTGTTCGGTATAGGACGTTCAATTGGTGTCCTTTCAAATATTGTATGGGATCGTGCCCTCGGGTACCCGATCGAAAGACCCAAATCCCTCACTACAGCTATGCTGGAAGATATCGCTGCAGGAAAATAAAACGACTTGATTTCAAAGGGGCTGTATCGAAAAGAATTTTGATACAGCCTTTTTTTTTCGTCATTTTGTGTAAATTGACCGTTGTACCCAAACCACAATACAGTGTCCCCTGATGCCGGTGAAAGATAAAATATCTCTTCTGTCCCTTTTCGTCTCGTGCCTTTTTGTGACCGAGATATGCCTTCGTGCTCAGGATATCCATCAGTTTTCCATTGACCAGGGATTGTCACAGAGTTGGGTCAGATGCATTCACCAGGATGCAAAAGGATTTATTTGGATTGGCACACAGGACGGACTGAACCGGTATGATGGTTATGATTTCAGGATCTTTCGCCACGAACTCTACGATACCACCTCAATTGGGGAAAATACCATTAATTCAATCTCCGAAGATCAGGCTGGGAATTTATGGATTGGAACAGAAAACGGGTTGAGTAAATATGATCGGAAGCTGGGAATTTTTGAAAACCTCTACCATAACCCATCCAACCCGAAATCAATCAGCTCAGGTCCCGTTTATCAAACACTTGTTGATTCAACCGGTGCGGTCTGGCTAAAAACACCTCAGTCTCTGGAGAAACTTGACCCGGAAAAAGGAGAAGTGGACCGCTATGATATTTTTTCGGTTGATCCATTCTCCCCTCCAATCGATTATATCTTTCCAATGATTCAGGATCATCGGGGAAGAATATGGACTGGAACCAATGAAGGCCTTTACCTGTTTGATCCGGTACTGAATGAGTCCCACCGTTTTCTGCATAAACCGGGATCTTCCACAAGCCTCGCCGGTGACTATATCTATTCCATTATGGAAGATCATAAGAGCCGGTTATGGATTGGAACAACCAATTGTATGAATGAGTTCAATCCGGAGGACAGCACTTTCCGGCGGTTTTATGTTTCTCCGGAAGATGATGAAGATATTCTCATCCAGGGACTCTACAATGATCCCACCGGAATGTTCTGGGTTGGAACAAGTTCAGGAATATTCTTTTTCCATGAGACAGACGGGGCATTTACCTTTTTCGAAAAAATGATTAACAGAGATCAGATCGGGGGATATTTCTCCTTTTCAACCTTTATTAAAGATCGTTCGGAGATTATCTGGGCAGGTGGGAGCCAGGGATTGTTCAAGTGGGATAAAAAAAGGAAGAAATTTAACCTCTATAGGAACCATTCACCCAATGCCCCGGACTTTAGCAGCAATGGAATAACTGCAATCTTTGAAGGTCCGGAAGGGTTGATGTGGCTGGGAACATGGGGAGCAGGCCTGGTGCTGTATGATAGAAACAGGAATGATGTCATCCGCTACTTTAGAGAAAACCAGAATGAAACATCCCGTATCAGTGATAATGTCATCTCTTCAATTACCCGGGATAGAGCAGGTGCACTCTGGGTGGGAACCGAAGAGGGCGTTAACATCTACCGGGAAGAACAGGGTAGATTCATCCCGTTTTCGGAATATGCAAATATGCCGGGTTATGAGGAGTTTGACCAGATGTACGTGAATCACATCTACGAGGATCACTCGGGAATCCTTTGGTTTGCCACATCAGAGGGGTGGATCTCATACGATAAAAACACCGGGAGAATAGTGAAATTCATACATGACCCCGGAACCCCTAATTCCCTGAGTAATAATTTTGTCTATTTTACGTACCAGGATAAAGACCGGATTTTCTGGATCGGTACACGACATGGGCTGAACCGGTATGATCCTGATAACCATAGCTTTTCATCCTATCAGAATGAAAATGTCGGTGTACCCGTCGGAATCAGCAACAACTATGTTTACTATATCCATGAGGCAG
>CAZTES010000313.1:0-3150 GCA_964612275.1 uncultured Rikenellaceae bacterium | reverse complement strand
GCTGACATAACTATCCTCTTCAGCCACAATCAATGTCCGTTCAAACTGTCCTGTGTTTGCTGCATTGATCCTGAAATAGGTCGATAATTCCATGGGGCACTTCACCCCTTTGGGGATAAAACAAAATGACCCGTCACTGAATACAGCAGAGTTCAGCGCTGCAAAAAAGTTATCACTGTAAGGAACCACCGTTCCCATATATTTCTTAACCAGATCGGGATGCTCCCGGGCTGCTTCACTGAATGAACAAAAAATGATTCCCAGTTCAGCCAGCGTCTCCTGAAATGTTGTTTTCACGGATACACTGTCCATTACCGCATCAACAGCAACACCGGTAAGTCGCTTTTGCTCATCCAGGGGTATACCGAGCTTGTCAAACGTCGCTTTTAACTCGGGATCAATACCATCCAGGCTTTCGGGTCTGACTTTCTGCTTCGGGGCAGCATAATAAATAATGTCCTGATAATGAATCTCCGGTATAGTTAGATGAGCCCATTGCGGCATCTTCATGGTTAACCAGTGCCGGTAAGCTTTCAGCCGAAATTCCAACATGAAGGCGGGTTCCCTCTTTTTTTCCGATATTTTGCGAATCACATCCTCGTTCAAGCCTTTTGGAAACGAATCCATATCAACGTCGGTATAGAACCCGTATTTATAATCGCTCTGTGTGACTTCATTCAATATCTTGTCCTGGTCACTACTCATCCTCAACCCTCATTTTTGTCCCGTAAAATGCGGGATTCATTAGTTATATAGAATTATTCTAAATAAGGCAAATATACTAAAACTAATTAAATTAATCCCAAACTTTGTCTGAAAATATGGTTCCCGGCAACAAATGAAATCAGATCATGACAAAGAAAAAGCAGACTCCCTCATCCATTGCCAGGTTAGGTGAATTCGGGTTGATCGAGCACCTGACAAAAGACATCAAACTCAAGAATGAGAGCACCATTAAAGGTGTTGGCGATGATGCCGCCGTATTAGGGGCAGGCGGCAAAACCCTGGTGGTTACCACCGATCTGCTTCTTGAGGGTATCCATTTCAACCTCATCTACTCTCCGTTAAAACACCTGGGGTACAAAGCAGTAGTGGTAAACCTTTCGGATGTTTACGCCATGAATGCCTCTCCAAAACAAATCATTGTATCCATAGGTATTTCCGCCAAATTTTCACTTGGAAGCATGGAATCCCTTTACGAGGGGATCAACCTTGCCTGCGAGACCTATTCGGTAGACCTTGTAGGGGGAGACACCTCTTCTTCGGTAACCGGTCTGACCATCAGCATAACAGCGCTTGGGGAGGTTGACAAACAGCGGCTCGCCTATCGCCATGGAGCCTGGGTCAATGATCTGATCTGCGTTACCGGAAATCTCGGTGCTGCCTATCTGGGATTGCAATTGCTTGAAAGGGAAAAGAAACTGTTTGAAGAGGATCCGGCAATCAAACCTGATCTTACGGGATATGATTACGTCTTGGAGCGTCAATTGAAACCCGAAGCAAAAAAAAGTATCATTGAATGGTTTCAGGAAAACGACCTTATCCCGACCTCCATGATCGATATTTCCGATGGTCTCTCCTCTGACCTGCTGCACATCTGCAAGCAATCAGGGGTAGGCTGCAGGGTTTACCAGGACAAAATCCCTGTCGATACATCAACAGCAGCCCTGGCTGATGAATTCATGATCGATCCTATGATTGCAGTCATGAATGGTGGGGAGGATTATGAGTTGCTTTTCACCTTTCCACTCGATCATCACGACAGGTTAGCGGATAATCCGGACATTCACATCATAGGGCACATTACCAATGCAAAAGAGGGAACCTATCTGGTTGCCCGGGATGGGAATGTGGTCGAACTGACTGCACAGGGTTGGAACTCCATCCGCCAGAATGGGGAATAGATCTCCTGGCTACTCTGGAGATGAATTCGTCTTTTTCAAATATCCGGGAATAATTCCCCGCTTCGAATTTCTGACAAAAGAGACGATGGTATCTCTCTCTTCCGACTGCGGGAACTCTTTTTCTATGGTTTCCAGCGCCTGGGTATTGTTTATTTTACTCAGGTAAAGGAACCGGTAGATGTTCTGTATCTCCGTGATCTTTTCACTGGAAAAATTTCTCCTTCTCAGTCCAACGGCATTGATTCCGGCAAAAGATACGGGATCTCTGGCTGCTTTCACATAGGGTGGGACATCTTTTCTAACCATCACTCCTCCTCCGATAAAGGAATGTGCACCAATGT
Source organism: uncultured Rikenellaceae bacterium (assembly GCA_964612275.1). Taxonomy (GTDB): domain Bacteria; phylum Bacteroidota; class Bacteroidia; order Bacteroidales; family VadinHA17. Next base: position 905 of record CAZTES010000313.1, on the reverse strand, counting down.
GCACGAATTGATGGATAAGGCTTCCTCCACCGACAATTGCCCAATCGTAAATAACCACTTCCCCGGCAAGCTGGACACTGTTCACCACGATACAATGATCCCCGATAACACAATCGTGTGCCACATGAGAGTAGGCCATAAGGATACAATTATTCCCGACCACCGTCTTCTCTTTAGCCACGGTTCCCCGGTTTACTGTAACACATTCTCTGATGGTGGTATTATTACCAACAATGGCAATACTTTCTTCCCCTTGGTATTTAACATCCTGGGGAATAGAAGCGATAACGGCTCCCGGAAACAGTTTACAATTTTCCCCGATCCTGGCACCATCCATGATGGTAACATGGGGGCCGATCCATGTATTATCCCCGATTACAACATCACCATAGATGGTGGTATAGGGTTCAACGACTACCTTTTTCCCTAACTCTGCACGGGGATCTATGGTGCTAAGCTTGTGATGCATTATTCCTTAGTTTTCACAATTTGGGCCATTAACTCTCCTTCCATGACCAGCGTATTTCCAACGAAAGCCTGTCCGAACATGCTGACGATACCTCTCCGGATGGGATCGTTTAGTTCCATCTTGAAAACCAGGGTGTCTCCGGGAATAACCTTGTGTTTAAACTTCACCTTATCGATCTTCAGAAAGTAAGTGGAATATTTTTCCGGGTTGGGGACACTGTTTAATGCGAGCATTCCCCCCACCTGAGCCATGGCTTCGATCTGCAGAACACCAGGCATAACCGGCTCTTCGGGAAAATGTCCCTGGAAAAAGTGTTCGTTATAGGTGAGGTTCTTAATACCGACAACGGAGTGGTCGTCCAGGTGAATAATCTTATCCACAAGAAGGAAAGGGTACCGGTGCGGAAGGGTATTCCTGATCTGGTGGATATCCATCA
>CAZTES010000312.1:0-3171 GCA_964612275.1 uncultured Rikenellaceae bacterium | reverse complement strand
ACGTGTCGGGTAACGTGATCTTTGCCGATTACCTGAATATCATGTATATCCCCACTACCGGCGACCTGGTGATTTTTGCCAGTGCTTTTATCGGGGCAACCATCGGCTTCTTGTGGTATAATGCATACCCGGCACAGGTGTTTATGGGCGATACCGGAAGCCTTGCTATAGGAGGTATCATCGCTGTGTTTGCTATCATTATCCGGAAAGAATTACTGATCCCTATCCTGTGTGGAATATTTTTAACCGAGAGCCTTTCCGTCCTGATCCAGGTTAGCCATTTTAAACGGACAAAGAAAAAATATGGTGAGGGAAAACGGATTTTCCGGATGGCACCCATCCATCACCATTATCAGAAAAAAGGATTTTCGGAACCGAAAATTGTAATCCGGTTTTGGATTATCGGGATCTTACTGGCAGTGATTACAATCGTGACACTCAAGATCAGGTAAGGTGGGAAAAACTAATGGAGATGCAGGATGAAAAAGAAAATTGCAATTCTGGGTGGGGGCGAAACTGGTATCGGAGCAGCAGTACTGGCAAAAAAACAGGGGCTTGAACCCTTTGTGTCGGATAACGGTACCATGAAACAAAAATATAAAACGGTTCTTTCAAAATATGGCATTGAATGGGAGGAGAGAAAACATTCCGGTGAATTAATCGGCGATTCGGTTGAAGTGATCAAAAGTCCGGGGATTCCCGATGACGCGGAGATCGTTGCATTCCTGAATAAGAGAAGAATACCGGTCATCTCAGAAATTGAGTTCGCGGGAAGATATACAACAGCCAAAAAAATTTGCGTCACCGGTAGCAATGGCAAGACAACCACATCATCCTGGATCTACCATATGCTGTGTAAGGCAGGAATGAATGCTGCACTGGCAGGAAATGTAGGTAAAAGTTTTGCCCTGCAGGTTGCCGAAGGAAGTTTTGATTATTATGTCATTGAACTGAGCAGTTTTCAACTCGACGGAATGTTTGACTTCAGAGCGGACATTGGCATCCTGATGAATATCTCTGCCGATCATCTCGACCGGTATGGATATGATATTCAGCGTTATATTGACTCTAAATTCAGGATCACGCAGAATCAGACTCCCGATGACTACTTCATCTACTGTTTTGATGATGAAATGACAAGGGCCAATATTCACCGAACAAGGGGAAAGGCGAAAAGACTATCCTTCTCCCTTGAAAAGATCCGGGACCAGGTCGCATATTTGAAACAAGAAACAATTAATTATCACTTTAATAACGAACACATAGCCATGTCAATTCACGATTTAGCTCTTGAAGGAAAGCACAATACTTTCAATTCTATGGCTGCTGGAATCGCCGGTCAGATATTAAATATCAGGAAAGAGATAATCAGGGAAAGCCTGAGCGATTTCCAGGGAGTCGAACACCGGTTGGAGCATGTACTGGTAGTGCATGGAATTCGATTTATTAATGACTCGAAAGCAACCAACGTCAACTCAACTTGGTATGCAATGGAAAGCATGCCGGAAAATGTTATCTGGATCGTGGGAGGAATCGATAAAGGAAACGACTACAGTGTCCTGGAAGAACTGGTAAAGAAAAAGGTGAAAGCAATCATTTGTCTCGGAAAGGATAATAGCAAAATCTATAGGGCCTTTGCGGAATCCACCGAATCAATCCTGGAAACAACCTCCATGACCGATGCAGTGCGTACTGCATATTACCTGGGAAAAAAGGGGGATACGGTTTTGTTATCACCGGCATGTGCCAGCTTTGACCTGTTTGAAAACTATGAAGATCGGGGCAGACAATTCAAGGATGCCGTAAGGTATTTGTAAAATATCATGAGAGAACGAATAGGAAAATTCCTGAAAGGAGATAAAGTCATCTGGGCTGTCATTATTGTACTGTCCCTATATTCTATTCTTGCCGTATATTCCTCTACCGGAACCCTTGCATATACACGGATGGGCGGGAATACTACCTATTATCTGCTGCGCCATGGAGTGATCCTCTCGATCGGCATTATCATTATCTTTGTTACCCATCTTATTCCTTATAAATTCTATTCCAGGCTTTCCCAGCTCTTCCTTTTTTTAGCTATTCCCCTCCTGTTGCTTACATTGCTTCTTGGGACCAGCCTGAATCAGGCTGCCCGCTGGTTGACCCTGCCGGGTCTCGGTTTTACCATTCAAACATCAGATTTTGCCAAACTTGCCCTGATCATGTATATCGCCAGGGTGCTGTCGCTGAAACAACATGAAATCAAGAGTTATAAAAATGCATTTATTCCAATCGTGATCCCTGTGATCATCGTTTGTATGCTGATTCTTCCCGCTAACCTGTCCACTGCAATTATCCTGTTTGCAACAGCATTGATCCTGATGTTCATTGGAAGGATAAGCATGAAACACCTGCTGGCGTTTGGCGGAATAGGAATTCTTGTGGTGGCTGTTTTTATTAGCAGTGCAATATTACTCGATAGGAAAGGCAGAATTGGTACCTGGCAACACAGGATAGAAAATTTTGTTATCGGTGAAGAGAAAGAGAATTACCAGATTGAACAGGCTGAAATTGCAATTGCTACCGGAGGATTGTTTGGGAAAAAACCGGGAAAAAGCGTACAGCGAAATTTCCTGCCACACCCCTATTCAGATTTTATCTATGCCATTATTATAGAGGAGTACGGATTGTTGCTGGGAGCCCTCCCTTTGTTGCTTGCATACCTCTTTTTGCTGTTCAGGGCCGGAGTGATTGTGAGAAAGAGTATCCGAACCTTTCCTGCATTTCTTGCCATCGGACTGGCTATCAGCATTGTTTTTCAGGCAATGATCAATATGGCAGTAGCCGTAAACCTGTTACCGGTCACCGGACAAACCCTGCCCTTTGTTAGTATGGGCGGTTCATCCTTGTTGTTCACGAGTATTTCTTTCGGGATTATACTTAGCGTTAGCAGGGGAGCTGAAAAAATGGAACTGGAAGGTGAACATGAAGCAACATAGGAAAATAATTATCAGTGGAGGTGGAACAGGAGGTCATATTTATCCTGCCATTGCCATTGCCCAGGCTCTGAAGAAAAAAGAACCGGGAATGGATATCCTGTTTGTCGGGGCTTCAGGAAAAATGGAGATGGAGAAGATCCCGGCTGCCGGTTTTGATATTATCGGACTTCCGGTTACCGGACTGAAAAGA
>CAZTES010000311.1:0-3191 GCA_964612275.1 uncultured Rikenellaceae bacterium | reverse complement strand
CCTCCAGTGACGGTGTGATCAATCCGCTCAGTCCCAGGATATCCACGTTCTGTTTCCTGGCTTCGTCAATGATTTTTTCAGCAGGTACCATGACGCCCAGATCAATGATCCTGTAATTATTACAGCCGAGAACGATTCCAACGATATTCTTCCCGATATCATGTACATCCCCCTTCACTGTGGCAAGCAAGACAGTTCCATTATTGGGTTTTTCTCCTGTTCCGGAAGTTTCCTTTTCAATGAAAGGCATCAGGATAGCCACTGCTTTTTTCATGACCCGGGCACTTTTTATCACCTGGGGCAGGAACATCTTACCCGATCCGAACAGATCGCCAACACGGTTCATCCCCTCCATCAAGGGACCTTCGATAACCAGTAACGATTTTTCATAACACTCCCTGGCTGCCTTCACGTCTTCTTCAATATATTCATCAAAACCACGGATCAGGGCATGGGTTATCCTCTCTTCAACAGGCATTTTTCTCCATTCCTCTGTTACGATATCCCTACTCTTTTCGCCCGCTGTTTGTTCAGCATAAATGATCAGCCTTTCGGTTGCATCTGCTCTTCTGTTCAGTATCACATCTTCAACCAGGACAAGCAGTTCCTCCGGAATGTCATCATACACAGTCAGCATTCCAGCATTCACAATTCCCATATCCAATCCTGCTTTTATGGCATGGTACAGGAATACTGAATGCATCGCTTCCCGAATGGTATCGTTCCCCCTGAATGCAAAAGAGAGGTTGCTGATCCCACCGCTCACCCTGGTGTAAGGCAGGTTATTCTTTATCCATTTCACCGCACGGATAAAATCAATGGCATAGCTGTTATGTTCCTCAATCCCTGTGGCAATGGTAAGTACATTTGGATCGAAGATAATATCATGGGGTGGAAAATGCGCCTTATCCGTAAGGATCGTGTAGGCACGTTTACAAATGTCAATTTTTCTGTCAAAGGATACGGCTTGCCCCTGCTCATCAAAAGCCATGACAACCGCAGCAGCACCATACTGTTTAATGCGTTCGGCGTGTGCAATGAAAACCTCCTCGCCCTCTTTCAGGCTAATGGAATTCACAATGGATTTTCCCTGAAGGCATTTCAATCCTGCTTCAATGACCGGCCAGCTGGAAGAATCAACCATGACCGGTATCCGGGCAATATCGGGTTCTGTCATCAGCAGGTTCAGGAATTTCATCATCGTGGCTTCAGAATCCAGCATGGCATCGTCCAGATTAACATCAAGGATCTGTGCTCCTCCTTCAACCTGTTGCCGGGCAACCGACAGTGCTTCCTCAAACTTCTCCTCCCTGATTAACCGGGCAAATTTTTTAGAACCGGACACATTTGTTCGCTCCCCGATATTGATAAAATTGCTGCCTGGATACAGGTTAAGTGCCTCGAGTCCACTCAGGTTCAATCGGTGTTGTTGTACGGGTAGCTTCCTTTTTTCAGATTTGGCAACCAGTACTGAAAAACGCCGTATGTGTTCCGGTGTGGTTCCACAACATCCCCCGACAATATTGACAAGTCCCTCCTGCAAGAATCCTTGAATATGCTCTGCCATCTCTTCGGCCGTTTCATCATACGCCCCAAACTGATTTGGAAGACCGGCATTGGGATAAACAGAAACGGGAAGGTCTGTTTTCGAGGATAATTCCTCCAGGAAGGGTCTCAATTCTTTAGCACCAAATGAGCAGTTCAGCCCTATGCTAAACAGGTCGTAGCCGGACACGGAATGCAAAAAGGCTTCTACGGTTTGTCCTGAAAGGTTACGGCCGCTGAGATCAACGATGGTGCCGGAAACCATTACCGGCAAGTCCAGGTTTCTCTTCCTTTTTATCTCCTGTATTGCAAAAAGTGCAGCCTTGCCATTGAGGGTGTCAAAAACCGTTTCCACCAACAGCAGATCAACACCACCATCAATCAATCCTTCTGCCTGCTCACCATAAGCAAATACCAACTCGTCAAAGGTTACCGCCCGTAATCCGGGATGTTCCACAGAGGGTGAGATGGAGGCAGATTTACTGGTCGGTCCCATGGCTCCTGCGACAAACCTCGGTTTTTCCGGGGTTTTGTCAGAATACAACCGGGCTGCTTCCGATGCAAGCTTTGCAGAAGCAACATTCATTTCATAAACCAGGTCTTCCACCTGATAATCGGCCATCGAGATGCGGTTGGCATTGAAGGTATTTGTCTCGATGATATCTGCTCCTGCTTCAAGGTATTGTTCATGGATCTCACGGATGACGGATGGTTTGGTCAGGGACAACAGATCGTTATTCCCCTTTAGGGGGCAGGGGTGATCAGCAAACCGTTCACCGCGGAAGTCATCCTCTTCAAGGTGGTATCCCTGGATCATGGTCCCCATGGCTCCATCGAGAACCAGGATCTTCCTCTCTATAATCTTTCCTATATTTTTATCCGTACTCATCCGTACAAGCTACAACGATTGAAATGAATTGAAATGATTGTGATGTTTCTCATCAGGCACTCCAGATTTTCAATGACTCCCCTTGAAAAATCTGGATTCAGCACATGCCCATAGGCATGCATAGCATAAGAGGCCGGTTGCAGCCAGCTGGGTGTGGAAAAATTTCCCGTTTTTGTCCTGGGTACGTTTTCATGATAATGCGTTTAATTTATCATTTCCCGTTTTCGGGATTAGGTTTTAGCACCTTTTTTCCTGATCTGCCGGAAATGGTTGCTAGAGGTTCACAGAGCCTAATCTCTCCCCTCTTCTCAATAAGTCAAACACTCTATACGCGAAGAATATTTGATACTTGTGGCAATAAAAGTAGAAGGAATATTTGATAAATGCAAAAAAATGGTGTTTGAAAAACTGTTCTGCCCCACAACGGGTTAGGCGTTTTGTTGGAATTATTACTAATTTTATGCATTCAAAGAACATTGAACATGGCTGAGAAAAATACATCCGATCTCTATCTTTACAACTCACTAACCCGAAAGAAGGAAAAATTTGTACCCATCAATCCCCCATATGTTGGGTTATATGTTTGTGGACCAACGGTATATGGCGATGCACACCTGGGACATGCCCGTCCATCGCTTACGTTTGACCTGCTTTTCAGGTACCTGAAGCACCTGGAGTACAAAGTGAGGTATGTGAGGAACATCACCGATGTTGGGCACCTCGAAAGCGATGCAGATGAAGGAGAAGATAAGGTGCT
>CAZTES010000310.1:0-3193 GCA_964612275.1 uncultured Rikenellaceae bacterium | reverse complement strand
CGATTTGAAAAATTTACTATATTGCACCATCATGAGAAACAAACCCATCCACAGAACAATCATTGCCTCGGTTATCTTTTTTGCCATGCTGATGCCGCTGAATGCCCAGCAATACCAGTTTGACCGGTATGAAGCAATTGTCGGGGTGGGGACAACAACCATTTTCGGCGATATCGGAGGACTGTCAACCCGTGCAGCACTCTCTGCCGGGTTAAGGTATACCATTCAATATCGCATCAGCGTGAAGGGAAACCTGAACCTGGGCTGGGGATATGGTACGGATAAAGGATCAGATAATGAAAACCGGGGATATGCATACAATACCTTTCTCATCGAACCATCGATCCAGGCAGAATTTCATTTTTATCGTACCAAGGGAACAGGATATAACCGCAAAGGATACCGGCTTGAGGTGCCCCGGTTTGGTACCTATGGATTCGTCGGAATCGGAGCGGTCTACTTCGCACCCATTCCCGGAGGAGAACTGGAAGAAGACTTTACGGATGACTTCCGGAATGTTGCTTTAGCATTTCCTGCCGGAGTGGGAATTCAGGTGGGAATAGCCCGGAGATTAATGATCGGGATCGAACTGGGAGGACGATATGTCCGAACCGATTATATAGACGGATATACCTCGGATAATTCACAATCGCTCGATGTCTATTATCTTGCACTGCTGAACGCTGCCTACCGCTTTAAATCTTTCTCTTTTAAACGCGGGTTTCAATAATGAAGGAAGAACTCATCGATAAACTCTGCCGTGGAGATATATCAGCTGAAGAGTTGGAATCACTGATGGATCTGATCGATAAGCATGACTTCCGGTGTATTATCAAGCGCATTTTTGATATCAACGAGGGGGATGTGATCAATCACTCCTCGGCAGACAGGGGGATCACTGGCTCCCTGAACCGCTCCGGTAAAAGACTGAAAAACCGCAGGTTTAACCGGATGAAGCGAAAACAATCATTCCGTACAGGGAAAAAAATCATTTTGGCTGAAGGCGATTCCTGGTTCGAATACCCCTGGTTTATCCGGGATGTGGTCGACTGGCTGCTGAAGCTCACCAGCTACCCGGTGTACAGCCTTGCTTTTGGGGGAGACTGGGTCGCAAACATCCTCTATGAAGGAGAATATATCGATGAGCTGAGCCTCTACCAGCCCGAAGTCTTCCTGATCAGCGGAGGCGGGAATGACATTGTCGGCGAACAACGCCTGGCAAAACTGGTGCACAAACGATCACAGGTTAATTCCACGCTGTTACCGGAGGATGAAACCCGTATCAGTGAAATGCAGCAGGAAGGATATACAAATATTCAGGCAAAGCGGATCGTGGCTGGTGGAAAATTCATGAACAAGGACTTCACGGCACTGATCAACCTCTTCCGCATCATGTATTCCCTGGTTTTCCGGGGAATAGAGCTGTCAGGAAAATTCCCCGATATGAAGATCATCACCCAGGGATACGATTTCGCCATTCCCTCCTGCAACAGGAATCCCTTTGTTTTCCCATTGCGCCTGCTGATGGGCAATGGGAAATGGCTCTATTATCCCCTCCTGCTCAAAGGGATAACAGAGAAGGAAGAGCAGCGAAGTGTCGTTGCTGCCCTGATCCATGAGTTTAATGAAATGCTGATTGACGTAGGGAAGGGGAGAAAACAGGTGTATCATGTTGACAGCCGGGGCGCCCTGGATGATCACGAGTGGGCGGATGAACTGCATCCAAATGGAAAAGCATTCAGAAGGATTGCCCGAACCTTCATGGAGTGCATCGAATCAACCGATCCGGAAAAAAAAGTCTTTAAAGTAAAGGAAACTTCAACTTGATGAAAAAATTGAAGACCTCTTTGAACAGTGATATAATTACAAAATTTTAAACGAATGAAAAAGACACTTACTTACCTGTTGACCATTTTCATCTGTCACACCATGTTTCCTGCAGCACAGGCTCAGGTAACATCGGTTGATAAAGCGCTCCGCGGAGTGGATAAATACATCGAAAATGCCATGCAGGAATGGGAAGTACCCGGACTTGCAGTGGCTGTGGTAAAAGATTCTGCTGTTGTCTGGGTGAAAGGATTTGGATACAGGGATGTGGAGAAGAAGCTGCCGGTAACCGGGGAAACCCTCTTTGCCATCGGATCCTGTACCAAAGCATTCACTGCAGTTGCTGTCGGCCAGCTTGCCGATGAGGATAAGGTGGACCTGGAAGAACCGGTCATTACTTACATCCCAACCTTTAAAATGTATGATGATTACGTAACCAACCACATGACACCAACCGACCTGATGTGCCACCGCTCGGGGTTGCCGAGGCATGATTTTGTCTGGTATGGAAAGGACCTGTCACGAAAAGAACTGTTGGACAGGCTTCAGTACCTGGAACCTTCCAGGGGATTCCGATCTGCTTACCAGTACCAGAACCTGATGTTCATGACCGCCGGTATTCTCGTGGAGGATGTTTCCGGGGTGAAGTGGGAAACGTTCATTCAGAAGGGGATCCTGGATCCACTGGAAATGACTTCGTCAAACTTCTCTGTGACCGATATTCAAAAAGCGGAAAATTTTTCGTATCCCTACTCGAAGAAGGATGATAAAATGATCCGGATACCCTTCCGGAATATCGATGCCATGGGTCCCGCAGGAAGTATCAATTCCAGCGTTCTGGAAATGAGCAACTGGATGATCATGCACCTGAACAAGGGGGGATTCAATGGGAAAGAGATCGTTTCGGATAGTTTTTTGAAGAAGGCACATGCCCCGCAAATGGTCTCTTCACAAAGCCTGACAGACGAGATCTTCTTTTCGAGCTACGGACTGGGATGGGGCATTACTTCCTACAGGGGACACTACCGTTGTTCGCATGGCGGAGGAATTGACGGCTTTATATCTGACGTAACTATCTACCCGAGGGATGGCATAGGCATTGTAGTCCTGACCAATTTTGATGGCGCTGCCATAACCGGTGTTGTCAGAAATTATATCGTGGACCGGTTATTCGGGCTGGAAGAGATCGACTGGCAGGAAAAACAGTTCGGACCCGTGAGGGAAGCACGAGAGAAAGGAGAAGACCCGGAAGTGGAGGATGTCAGCAGGATGAAAAATACCAAACCTTCCTTCCCGCTGGAGGAGTATACCGGTAGCTATGTGCACCCGGCATACGGCACCGTAACGATATCCCTGTCGGATAGCC
>CAZTES010000309.1:0-3247 GCA_964612275.1 uncultured Rikenellaceae bacterium | reverse complement strand
ATCGAACAACCATCGAATGACCATCGTATGACAATTGTGTTACCATTGCCCTGGATTTCAATGGGGGCCTGAAACAAAAATCAGCGGATCAGTTCGAGGATTGTTTTCCCGGTACTTGCCGTTGGCCATGAGATATCGAGGAAGTAGGATAAGGTAGGGGCAATATCGGTCATGGACACGGATCTGAGGAGTGAGCTGCGGCTGATTTTCCAGCCGTACCAGATCAATGGCACATGGGTATCGTACGGGTAGGCGGAATTATGTCCGGTTGAGTTGCCATTCTCCTCAATCCACCCGGGTTCGAGGTTAAGAATAACATCACCTGATCTTTTCTGATGGTAACTATTCTGTATCTTATGGAAAATACCCTCGGTGAAGTAGGTTGTCTGGAGTGTTGTGGCTGTAATGGAGTTTGCCACACCGGTAAACTGAATCATAAAACGGGCAACCCTGGTCTGCATCTCCTCCAGGTCGATATTCGAATCTTCAATGAGGTTATGATTAAGAAAGATCTGCTGCTGGGTATAGGCACTAACCCAATCTCCGTTTCCATAAAGGATATTGAGATAGCTCTTCAGGAGCGTCATTGCCTGCCTGTATTTAAAATAACCGGAAGGTATCCTTGATTCTGAGAGGTATTGGGGAATTCGTGCTACACCATGATCTGCTGTCAGCACAATCAGTACATTCTTTTTCCCGATATACTCATCAATAAAACGGAGAAAATGTGCGACATCCTGATCCAACCGAAGGTAGGTATCTTCCATTTCAACCGCGTTGGGACCAAACTGCAAACCCAGGTAATCGGCAGATGAAAAGGTGATGTTCAGCAGATCGGGGAAATCATCCTGCCCCAATTCTTCTTCCACTATGGTTGTAATTGCAAGGTCTTTTGTAAAGGTATTTCCAAAGGGTGTAGTAAGCAAAACCGCATAGTCCTTAGTGTTTCTTCCTGTCCTGCTGAGCGATTTCAGGTCATAAGGAAAAACAGACCTGCCGTTAATTCCTTTTTCATAACGGGTTGTGTCGTTAGTACTTTCGGAATACTGTTTCATCGGAAGGAGTGTATTCCATTCTCGTTCAAGGTAAAGATCGGGAAATTTTTTGCTGTTGAATTCCTGCAGCCATCCCGGCAGTGAATCCAAATAAAAAGAACTGGTCATCCATGTTCCTGTTTTGTCATCATACCAGAATGCACCATTGGAAGCATGTCCTCCGATCAGGATAGCGGATTGTTTGTTCAGCGCTACAGAGAACACTTTTGACCGGAAATTGGTAGAGACCCTGAGTTCATCACCCACTGTTGAAGAGAGCAGCAACAGGGGTGAATGCCTGCCGTTTTCGAAGCTTCCCCCAACCGGATTGACATCCGGATCGTCGGTACACCCGACCATTTCGCCTTTTAAGCGGATGTACCACTGATCCGATACTATGGCGTGATGATCCGGTGTTGTGCCGGTAGCAATGGTGGCATGTCCAGGTGCAGATTGGGTGAACAGGTATGGGAAATTAGCATTCCTGCAAAAGGTGCCTTCATTAATGAGTCTTTTGAATCCGTCCTCCCCGAATTTATTCCAGTAGCGGCTTAAATAATCGTACCTCATCTGGCCTGCGATGATCTGAATGACAAGTTTCGGCTTTTCCGGAGGGATCTGCGCACTGGTCTGAGAAAAAGAGATGTTGAAAAAACCTGCCATACAGGAAAATAGAGAAGCGAAAACAAAATATCGTACCATGCTACAGCTTTTTAATAATTTTCTGATCCATTACTAATTCCGTGGCTACTGACCGGATGATATAGGTTCCGGAAGGTAACCGGTCCAGGTCCAAATGAACCTTTATGCTCCCCGCGGAATGAAAGGATGAATAGGGGACCATCTGCTTCTTACCGAGGATATCAAAGATCTGAAGCTCCAGGTGAGCCGGTTGATTTAATTCAAAAGAGACCGTCAGGGTATTGCGAAAAGGATTTGGGAAGCAATTCATCGTACACACAGGTGGCGATATCGTTGTCTGTTTACTGCTCAGGGGAACCATCTGTACATCGAGCTGGGTTTTCTGGCGGTTTTGAACGGTTACACCATCGATCGTTTTATCGTAATATCCCGGGGCAGTAAACCTCAGCTGCCAGGTTCCTTCCTCAAAGAGCCGGTAATAATCACCCTGGAGTGAATCGGAGTAAACATGCGAACTATCCGAGTCATGTCCGATAACCTCGATCCTTGCCTTCAGGGGGTCCCCGGTAATGGAATCGGTCACTATTCCCGAAATTCCGAAGAGACATTGTTCCATATAATTCAGCAACGATCGGTAGTTGTATTGCCAGAGGTTTTCCAAATCGGCTTCCGGTGTTGTCTTTGTATTGTCAAGTTCAATGGTCACTTCACGGCCATGCAGAAAATAGGTAACATAATCCTGTCTGCCACCGGAGATCATATACCAATTCCCTCCCAGGATATATCCAGTGGAAGATGGATTGGTTAAATAGCCTGCTGGACTGTAATACTGTGCTGAATCTGCATATTCTTTACTTATCATTTGAAACCAGCTGTCATCGGGGTGTGGAGAGTAGTACCCTGGCTCTTCCGGTTCGCTGGTTTGCCATGTATCCCACGGATAATTTACGACCTCAGCTCCTCCATGGAAATTCGCAGACATTACCGGTGGGAATAGTGCCATAAACTCCATCATGGCGAGATTTTCCGGTTGATAATCGTTACCATCGGGATGCGGACCATCTTGCGGATCCGGGAAATTCCGGTTCAGATCGACCCCATTTCCATTTCCTCTTATCGGAATATAGAGTGAGTCATATGATCTGTATAATCCATCTGGATTTGCCAGGGGATTGATCCAGATCTGGAGGTTATCAACCAATTGGTTAACTCTTTGGTGGAGACCGTAATGACTTAACAGATAATCAGCTAATCTCAGCATCAGGATAAATCCGCCGGTTTCATCGCCGTGCATGGTCGATGTATAGAGAAAATTTGGTTCTAAATCATCCAGGGAGACATCATCAGAAATTTTAAGCATAAGGATCGGTTTACCATTCACACTATATCCAATTGTATCGAGAAAACATATATCAGGATAATCCGATTCAAATTTTTTCATGATTGAATCATATTCAGAGCGGGATGGGTAGGTCGTCCACTCAGCCAGGTCCTTCCTCTGATCGTTGGGAATACGTTTCACCGGTGTATGTGGGACAACTTCAAACGGGATTCCGGTTCTTAAAAACCGT
>CAZTES010000308.1:0-3325 GCA_964612275.1 uncultured Rikenellaceae bacterium | reverse complement strand
AGGAAATTACTGACCCGGTACTCGCCGCTGGTACGGATCAGCAGTTCCGGATCCGGTATGTCCTTTGTTGTAAGGTAATGGCTAAACATTGTGCTGTTCAGCTTATCCGGATCCAGGTTTCCTGCGCGGATCTCTCCGGCAATTTCCCTTACCGCATTGAGGATCTCCCACCGGGAGCTGTAGCTCAATGCAAGGATGAGCGACATGCCGGTATTGCCGGCTGTCCGGTCCATGATCTCATTCAGTTTCTTACAGACGTTTTTCGGCATTCTTTCGAAATCGCCGATAGCTAATAAACGGATGTTGTTTCCCGTTAGTGTTTTGGTTTCCGAATTAATGGTAGATACCAGCAGGGACATGAGGGCGCTGATCTCATCCTTTGGTCTTTCCCAGTTCTCGGTTGAAAAGGCATAGAGGGTGAGGTATTTGATCCCCAGTTCGGCTGCTGCTTCGGTCGTTTGTCTCACAGCCGTCACGGCGTGTTTATGTCCAAAGATCCGTTTCTTCCCTTGCTGCTTAGCCCACCGTCCGTTACCATCCATGATGATCGCAACGTGGCCGGGAAGTTTTTTCAGATCTATTTTTTCTTTCAGTGACATGAACCAAACTGTTGGGCAATTAAACTGTTTCTTCTGTTAATTTTGTGTGGATTTTGTGTTTTGTTCCCTTTTTTTTTCAACTCCTCAAACTTAATGGAACAAAATGAAACCATTTGTCCCGAAGGGATGCCTACGGCAAAACAACTGGAACATTTTATCCTTCTCCTAGTCCCTCAGTTTCTGCTATTTTCTTTCCTGCCTACTGCATACTGCCTACTTTCGTCAGTCTCTTCGTCCCTCAGATCCTCAGTCCCTTCGTCTTTTACTCTATGCTCCATGCTCCATGCTCCATGCACTATGCCCACTCACCACTCATCACTCACCACTCACCACTCACCACTCATCACTCACCACTCATCACTCATCACTCATCACTCATCACTCACCTCTCATTTCACCTTCTTCTTCTTCTCTTTTTCTGTGCTTTAACCGGTTCAACATCCCAGTATGTCGGGCAATCCTCCCTGTATTCGAAGATCTTATAGGTAATGAACAGTCCGGCAACGGAATACCAGTCGTAATTATGAAAAAGTCCCTGCTGGTCCGGATCGCTCCAGTTCTCCAGTCCGTCGATGTTGTCGTAAAATGTTTTTCTGAATCCCCATTCCACTCCCGCGCTGAGCCGTTTTGCCAGGTTGACCTTAAATCCCACGCCAAAGGGTATGGTCAGCTCATAGGTGAAGGCTGTTGAGGTACTGATAAAGCCAACGCCGATGCCACCGGTGACATAGGTTGAGTATTCAAACCGTTTTCCGATGGTATTGTATGGCAGGAAATTGAACTCGAACTGAAGTGCTGCATCTGCTACCGAGGCGGAGAAATTTGCTGCCCGCCGGCTCTGGAACAGGTTATCGAAATCGCGGTCATCCCCTTTCAGTCCACCGTAATAAACGCTTCCCCGGATCGAATAGCGGGGATTCAGGTTGTACCGGAACAATCCCCCGAGGGCAAGGGAGGGTGAATAGAACTGCTTTGCCGGATTGATATCACCCAGGTAATAGGTGGTTCCGGCAAATACCCCAATATCCGCCTTTCTCTGTGCTTGTCCCGCTACACAAATGAACACGAAACAGACAATAATAACAACTTGCTTCATTCCGTTACGACAATACGAGGAGATCCTTATCTGAAAATAGGCCATCCTGACCTGGATGTTCTCATCTTATACACTAAATTGATTACAGCGAAGTAGTAGATATCGTTTGACTTGGAATAAGATGACGTATAACCGTCCAGATAATCGGTTGTGGTCAGCCGTCCTCCCAGTTCGAAACCTATAGACCAGTTGGTGTTCAATCCGTATTTCAAACCAAGGCCCATCGGCACGACGAGAGTGGCATTATTGTAATCAAAATCAAAATTTTCCAAATCTTCCTTGGCTTTTGGCCAGAAAAATCCTCCTCCGATACCTAAAAACACATAGGCCGAAACGCTTGACCTGAACTCATTCACCCCTTTTCCCTTCATCATGAGATAGCTTTGTGCCTCTTTCTCCTTCAGGAAAGAATATTCGACCTGCAGGGAGGGTTCAAATATGGTGGCAGAAAATTTAAAATTCCTGGTTTCGTTCTGTTTCCCTTCATCCGATCCGGAGAGAAAGCCGACGATCAGGTTCAGCTTGACAGCCACTACTTCAAACACTTTGTACCGCGCTCCCAGGTAAATGCTGGGCCGGGTAGATTTGATGCTGATGTCTTTAAGACCCAGTGCATTTTCTCCTTTCGAATAACCACCGATATCCCCGAAATAGTTCGATGTACCAATCCCCACAATTGCTTCATACCGTTTCATCTTCCAGGTCTGAGCCCGGGAGGTTGTGGGGTATAGCAGTGAGATGACCAGTATAAGATATGCTATCCGTTTCATGAGCTAAGGCTGTTGTTTATTACAAATGTAATAAATTCTCAAATATAACTCCACTGGTTTACATATTAACTGATTCATTGATAAAATATTGTTAAAAAAGTTTAAAAAGGCGGAGAAGTCGTGGAACCAGGCCCGAAGGCATGCCTATGGCATAACGTATCAACTTATCACAAAGTGATGCCTTTGGCATAACTTATTAACATATAACTTTTAACCCCGCTTTTCACCGGAAAACTACCAGGCGATATTTCGCCCCCTGAAATTGGTCCCTACAATCCGCCGGATGAAAAGTATGGTCTTTCAAACAACGATGCAGTTCCGGCGATTGGATCTGGCGTCACCTAACCCCCGGCATAAATGCCGGGGCAATAGATATCTTTCTATAAACCAATGAATTACCCTGGCATTCCCCGAAGGGATCACTATGTGATATGCCAGGGGCTTGCGTTCTGCATACCCTCCGGTCCAAC
This sequence comes from uncultured Rikenellaceae bacterium, assembly GCA_964612275.1. Lineage (GTDB taxonomy): Bacteria > Bacteroidota > Bacteroidia > Bacteroidales > VadinHA17. Next base: position 390 of record CAZTES010000308.1, on the reverse strand, counting down.
TGCGTTGGCATTCAGCGGAAAACCGCTACATGGACCGCCTTGCTCCAGACGAAGAATAGAACAAAATCCAAATCCAATAATGCATTGGAAAGCCAATCACCCCTTTAGTCCCCTCAAGGGGACACGATGCTTTTTTTCCTGAACAGGCCAATAGGTTGGAATGGTTGTATTTATATAACAAAACGACCGTATAACCGAAAACTACAAACTGCAGAATGTGGGTTTTTTCCCCGTAACCCGTACCCCGTAACTTCTAACACTGCGTACTGCAGAATGTGGGTTTTTTCCCCGTAACTCATAACCCGTAACCTCTCACACTGCGTACTGCGGACTGTAGACTGTGGACTTTTTCCCCGTACCCCGTACCCCGTAACCTCTCACACTGCGTAC
>CAZTES010000307.1:0-3326 GCA_964612275.1 uncultured Rikenellaceae bacterium | reverse complement strand
GTTAATCGGTGTTCGAAATTCTCTTTTCTCAATCTTCTAAACTCCCTGCACTCATATCTCAACTCACCACTCACAACTCATTTCTTCTTTTTCACCCAGCAACCAGCACCCACAATCATCATTTTAAACTCATCATGCATCATTCCTTCCTGCCGGCAGGCAAGGCATCATTCCTTTCACTCCGTCTCTCAGTCACCCTGTCATTTCTTTTCCCTCTCTTCCAGCCGGTCTTTCTCCTCTTCCTTCCGGTCTTTGACCATGTCTTCGACTTTATCGATCTCGGGTGATTGTTCCAGGGCGGTCCAGTCGAACGCTTCATCGAACGGATCGAGCGCTTTCTGTGGATCGAAAATTCTTTGATCAACCATAATGGCATTATAGGGAGTAAAGTCCGGTTCATCGGTAAAAAGGTCACCCAGGTCATTTGCCCCGGCATCATACTGGTTCAGGTAGGACAAAGCCAGGATGTGCCAGAATGTTTTAAAGATGCTTCCGAAGCTGTAATGATAATGCCCGACATAATTCCGTTTAGCGTAGGGAGAGATGACCATCAGAATGCTCCTGTGGGCATCCACGTGGTCGACTCCATTCTGGGCATCATCTTCTGTAATTACGATTGCCATATTTTTCCAGTAGGGAGTGTGTGAAAGAAATTCGATGATCCGGCCAACAGCCAGGTCATTATCTGCCATATAGCTCTCACGAAACGGATACCCTGCTTCGGGCCGGTCCCCTGCACCATGATCATTCGGGATGATCACCGTAATCAGCGATGGCATTGTTTTCCCCTCACCCATCCACTTCTCATTGAATTCACGGATGAACATATCCACCCTGAACTGATCGGGTATTGCCGTGTTATAGGTTGGGTATGATTTCGATGTCTTGTCAAAAATCGGGGCAGGTACGGGGAAGTTATACAGGTGACGGATTCCTGTATATTTATAGGAAGGGTGATAGGAAGAAGGGTCAAACATAATCCCAAATCCGAAGTTAAAGAAATCGATATTGTTCCTTTCCAGGTGATCCCACATGGAACCGGCTTCATTATAGTCTTCCGGGTAAATTGCACCTGATGCACCGGTAAATCCTAATATTCCCGGTGCTTTTGAACCGGGACGGAATGTCCGGTTCCCGCCATAGCTGGCTGCGGTTCCCGTTTCCACCCATTCGTTGGGATAGGTGTTGACAAGCCACCGGTGACCGTCCGCAGAAACATCGGAATCGACATAGAAATTATCACACATTGCAAACTGAGAGGCCAGGGCAAGGTGATTGATCATGACATCGGCACCGGTTACCGTATCTGTTCTTGCACGATTCATAAAGGTTGCATTCCTGCCGTATCTTGCCAGCTCCGGATCCCCTTTCCCATTCTGAACCTGACCGAACACCTCATCATAGGTTCTGTTCTCTTTTGATATGAATACGATGTGTTTGATGGGGGATTCTTTCTGACCGGAATAGAGGGGTATGGGGTTGTTTGTCCGCCAGGAAAATTTCTTGTCCTCCGGATTATGAAACGAGAAATTATTATCGACCACATTTTTTGTCATTTGTTTGAGCTGACTATCCGACGGTGTTGGGATAACCGAAACGGTTCCTTTCATCAGGTGCCCGATGTAACTTCCCTCATCCCCCATAGTGAATGTATACCCACCGTTAGGGCCGCTCCCATAGCCCTTCGCATTGCTAACAATCAGGTATTCTCCATCCGGTGAGACTTCCACTTTGGCAGGAAACCAGCCGACCGGAATATGGCCCAGGACGCTGAAGGTACCGATATCAACAACTGCTACCGCATTGATACCCGATTCACAGACATAGAGTCGGCTCTGGTCAGGAGAAATGGCAAGCCCGAAAGGTATTTTCCCCCGGAGATGATCGATCCGCTGATCGAGGTCAAGGTGGATGGTATAAATCACGGTATCCTTTTCAATATCGATCACCGAAACGTTATCGTTATTCCCATTACTTACAAAGACATAACGGTCTGTGGCAACCAGGGAATTGGGGCTTGATCCTCCGACTGCCGGGATCCCTTCGATCAATTCTCCAACCAGTGATCCGGTTTTTGTTTTTCCAACAACCTCTGGCAGATCCGGATCTGAAAGATCAACGGTCCAGACAGAGAATGATTCCGGAACATTCGGATCTCCCAGTCCAGGTATTTCGAGCGAATCGGTTACAATCCCGTGATTGGCTTCTTCGGACAGGTATGCAAATGGCGGGAATTTCAGGGCGGTTTCCTTCAGGTTTTCCGGATCAATACCCTGAATGGCACGGTATTCAAACATGCCGACATTTGCTACATATGCCTTCGTTTCATCCGGAGAAAGGGTGATACCAAAAGGATATCTTCCGACAGGGACTGAATGGATCAGCCTGCCCGTTTCAGTATCGGCAATGATCATGCGGAAATTGATCTGGTCAACACCATAAAGCCTTCGTCCGTCTCTGCTAAGTATAAGGTCTCCAATGTATCCATGTGTATAATCTGTGTTGTCATCCGAATAGCTGCAGTCAATGTAGCCCTTTTCATTGCCTGTTTGAAGATCGAAAAGATAGATCCGGTTTTCCTGACCTCCGGCAACGTATACGATGGTATTGTCCGGGGAGATAGCCAGTCCCATAAAAACGGAAGCCAAAACACCGGCATCTGTTTCAACTCCCGGGGGAATTTGTTGTATTTCCGGACTATCCGATAAAATATTCCTCAGAATGGTGATGGATAATGGGCGGACGCCGGAGTTTGCGGTAACGGCAATGGTACCGTCCGGACTGAGTGTAAGTCCAAATGGATGAGGAGCAACGAGGTGATTCCATCCTCCCGGAGTAATGATCCTTCCGTTGGGAATGATGCTTTCTCCTTCACGGCTGATCTGTGTATATCGCTTCCCGGATGGAGAACCGGCGATCCATTCTCCTTCTGTAAACGGCTTGCTGCAGGAAAGAGTGAACAGGCAAACCAGCAGTAATGAAATGTGCTTTATTGTTTTCATGATTCATAAATTAGTACATAAAAATAGTAAATTTGTGCATAAAGAAAGACTTCAGGATGACCGGAGGGAAGAAATTACCATTGGTAGAAGAGTTTTACACCATTCAGGGTGAAGGGTATCACACTGGCAAACCGGCTTATTTCATCCGAATTGGTGGATGTGATATCGGATGCAGCTGGTGTGATACAAAATTTTCCTGGGATCCTGATCTTCATCCGCTGGTTGAGACAGACCGGATTATTGAGAATGCACTCAAAACCAAAGCTAAAGCGGTGGTGGTAACCGGAGGAGAGCCGTTGATGTATGATCTTACCTATTTGTGTT
>CAZTES010000306.1:0-3333 GCA_964612275.1 uncultured Rikenellaceae bacterium | reverse complement strand
GTCGGTGTACCCGTCGGAATCAGCAACAACTATGTTTACTATATCCATGAGGCAGTGGATGGATATTTATGGATAGGAACCGGTTCGGGATTAAACCGTTTTGATAAGCAAACGGAACAGTTTATCATATACACGGAAAAGAGCGGATTACCCAATGATCTGATCTATGCAATACTTGAAGATAAAAACAGGAATTTGTGGATAAGCACCAACCGTGGTCTGGTGAAATTCAATACTCGGACAGAAGAGATCTATGCATTCGATACTTCTGACGGTTTACAGAGCCTGGAATTTAATATCGGGGCCTATTGTAAAAACAACGATGGTGAGTTCTTTTTCGGAGGAATGGAGGGTTTTAACTCCTTCTATCCTGATTCAATACAAATAAATCCCTATCCTCCCGCTCTGGTCTTAACCTCCTTTGAGTACCTGTCAGCAAATGGGTGGGAAGAGATACCGGTCGAAGGAGAGAAAGTGGTTATTAAAACCCGTGAAACAAATATGTTTGCCGTTGAATTTGCCGCTCTTGAATATACAAACCCGCTTAAAAACCAGTATCAGTTTTACCTTGAGGGATTGGAAGAGACATGGCAACCCCAGACGATTGAGCGAAGAGCTGTCTATTCAAACCTGGATGCCGGGAACTATATTTTCAGGGTGAAAGGAACAAATGACGATCTCGTATGGAACGAAGAGGAGATCACCCTTCACATTACCATCAGGAGTGCATTCTGGAATTCAAAAGTTGCGTATGGCTTTTATCTGACATCCATCCTTGTATTGATCTATCTGTTCATTCAAATGCGTACTTCCCATTTGAGAAAGGCAAACAGAATCCTGCAGGAAAAACAGAGGGCATCACTCGAAATCGAACGGCAAAAAGAAGAGCTATCCATTAAAAATAAAAACATAACCGATAGCATCAACTATGCAAAAAAAATCCAGGAAGCCCTGTTACCTCCCTATTCCTACTTCAGTAAAATGCTTCCCGAATCATTTGTGTTCCACCGTCCGAAAGATATTGTAAGTGGCGATTTCTACTGGGTCAACGAAAAACAGGACAAAGTGTTTGTTACGGCTGTGGATTGCACAGGACATGGCGTGCCCGGAGCCTTTATGTCATTAATCGGTTTTGAAATACTGGATAAGATCATCAATGATCAGGGAATAGAGCAACCGGCAGAGATCCTCAATATTCTCAGTAAAGCAATTGAAGTGACTTTCAGTAAAGAGGAGGAGGATATAACATTGCGGGATGGAATGGACATCGCCTTTTGTGTGATCGACAGGAAGGAAAGCATGTTACAATATGCCGGTGCTTTTAATCCCCTCTATTTGTTCAGGGATAATACACTGACCGAGATCCGGGGTGACCGGATGTCGGTTGGCATATTGGAAGGAAATCGACCTTCTTCCTTCACCAATCACGTGATCCCCCTGGAAAAAGAGGATGTGATCTATATCTTCTCGGATGGATATGCTGACCAGTTTGGCGGCCCACAGGGTAAAAAGTTCATGTACAGGAGATTCAGGCACCTGCTGCTTACCATCCACCCGCTGAAGATGAAAGATCAAAAAGCATTCCTGGAAGAAAGTATCGAGGGGTGGATGGGAAACCTTGACCAGGTGGATGATATCCTGATCATTGGGATCAAACCGCTGGGTAAACCAAAATCAGGTAAGTAAAACCTTGATTTTATGAACCAGATCCTCGATCTGGAACGGTTTGCTGATGTAATCATCCATGCCGGCTGACAAACAGGTCCCTCTGTCACCGAGCATGGCATTGGCAGTGATGGCAATGATGGGTGTGTGTGAGTTGGTGCTTACCTCAATCTCCCGGATCTTTTTGGTCGCTACAATCCCATCCATCACCGGCATCTGGACATCCATGAGGATCACATCATATTTTGAAGTGCCAAATTTTTCCAGAGCCTCTTTCCCATTCTTGGCAAGGTCAATATTACGAACCATTTCTTTCAGGCTTAATACCACAATTTTCTGATTGATCAGATTGTCCTCAACCAGCAGTATGTTGGAGTGCTTAATCTCTACTTTTGGTGGCTTCTTAAACTTATCAATGGAAACAACCTTCTCCTTGGTTACCGGAATAGTCTTATCCAGAGGTGGTTTTTCAAAAGGGAGGGTGAATGAAAACCGGGAATACTCCCCGTTGCAGTCATAGACCAGCTCTCCCCCCTTCTCTTCAATTAACTTCCGTGTCATGGAGATGTCAAATTTATCGGCTGCTTCATGGGATACCCCCTCTGTCTCCATATCTGCCTCTGATCCCATTCCTTCATTCACCCCGGGTATCAATAGTTTGGGAGTAACCGATATGTTAAACTTCAGCTTAACCGATTTTTCACTCTCCCGCTCATGCTTGATCTTCATATCCACTGTTAAGGCTTCACCGGAATGACACTTAATGATCGTATCAAAGACATAGAGGAGGATCTGCTTCAGAATGATGGGATCTCCCATAAGAAAAGGAATTACCTGTTTAAAGGATGGCTGGTTGAAAACAAAACCCCTTGGAGCCTTTCTGGAAATTAAATCGGTAATGCTGGTTATGGTCGATACCAGATCAAACTGGATGTGTTCCTTCTTCTGGTATGTAATCTCAACACCTGAATTTTCTGTTATGCTGTTAACGACACTGACAAGGTTGTTGGTGGATGCAATGATCGTTTCAACCAGGTCCTTCTGCTTTTTGTTCAAACGATCGGAATTAAGGAGTTCGCCCAGGACAACAATATCGTTGAGGGGAGTGCGGATCTGATGAGATAACTTCGAAATAAATTCCTCTTTAGCCCTGTTAGCATTTGCCGATATTTCTTTTGATTTGTTCAGCTTGTCTATGATCGAACTCTGAACAGTTTCGTATCCATAAAGAATGATCAGGAGAAGAAGAAAAACAACGGTGAAATGAATCTTGAAGGGTAAGGTGTAATGCAGCGTATTCATCGGGTGTTCCGGGGTCCACAGGAGAATCATTGCGATAAAAAGAATAATAATGGAAAATATCCTTCCAGGCTTCCTCCCAAGAAGGAAAAATGATATCGGGGGAATGGAATAGAGCCAGATCATCCCACTTTCAGAACCCAATTCATTGAGCACAATAGAAGCAACAAATAATACCGAAACAAGCGTGACAAAGACGTGGGCATAGCCAGAGTAATTTTTTGAACGGATAAAATAAATAAAATTCAGGGTGAAGCAAATGGCTGATGCAGCCTGGATGGATCCGATAAGAAATGTTGAATTAAGGAAGAAATAAAATGCAAAACAGAGCGTTGTAATAACAAAAAAAACACTCATGACATTAATCAG
>CAZTES010000305.1:0-3375 GCA_964612275.1 uncultured Rikenellaceae bacterium | reverse complement strand
CATAGAGAAGGAAATAAGATTATCCTGTTCAAAAAATCTTATTTGATATTCTGAAAACATCTCTTAGCTTTAAGCAGTTAAGAAACCTGGTTTTGCTGAACCGGAAAAAGAGCAAAAAAATCCATCTAATCTCTTTTTACGACCAATGCATTTCTTACTTTTATTACTTCATTAACAAATAAAAAATCATGCAGGTAAAAAGCGATTCCCCGGATAATGGTATGAGATCATTTTTCAAATCATCCATGACCCTGATGATGATAATCCTGTTCCTCGGGCTACTACCCGGTAACAGCTTTGGTCAGACAACCATTACCTCTCCCAAAGATCATTTTGGATTTAATATTGGAGACGATTACTACCTGGTTACATATACCCAGGCTGTTGAATACTGGAAAAAGCTCGCTCAGGAATCATCCAGGATAATTCTTGAGGATATAGGACTTACCGCCGAGGGGCGGTCCCAGTTAATGGCAATAATATCATCCCCGGCAAATCTTGAGAAACTCGATCATTATAAAGAAATATCCACTCAACTGGCTCTCGCAAAAAGTCTCACCGACGAAAAGGCCCGGGAGCTTGCGGTTGAAGGGAAAGCAGTGGTTTGGATAGATGGCGGGTTACATGCCACTGAAGTTGTTGGATCACACCAGTTAATGGAATTTGTTTACCGGATGGTCAGCAATACCGATGCCGAGACCATGCGGATACTGGATGATGTAATTATCCTTGCCGTATTCGCCAATCCTGACGGACTGGAGCTCGTATCAAACTGGTATATGAGAACGGAAAATCCTGAGGAGAGGTCAACAGGCAATCTCCCCAGGCTCTACCATAAGTATATTGGTCACGACAACAACAGGGATTCGTATATGGCAACACAGCCCGAAACAGTGAACATGTCGAGGATAATGTACAAAGAGTGGTATCCACAGATCATGTATAACCACCACCAGACCGGTCCGTCGGATATTATTGTATTTGTCCCTCCTTTCCGCGATCCACCCAATTATACCTATGATCCACTGATATTATCGGGTATTGAGGCAGTTGGAATAGCCATGCATAACAGGCTGATCGCTGAAGGGAAACCAGGTAGCGGCATGCGTTCCACCTCAAACTATTCTATATGGTTTAATGGGAACCTGAGAACCACCGGTTATTTTCATAACCAGATAGGGATCCTCACCGAAATAAAGGGAAATCCCACACCTGTTGAACTGTCCTTCTATCCCGACAGGCAGCTTCCAAGCAATGATTTGCCCTTTCCTCATGAACCGGTAACGTTTCATTTCCGTGATGCAATTGAATATTCAATGACAATGGATATGGCTGTGCTTGATTATGCTTCGAGATACAGGGAGACAGTCCTGTACAACAGGTATATTATGGGGAGAAACAATATTGAGAAGGGCAGCCGGGATAACTGGACCATACATCCGTCACTGGTTAATGAGGTGAACCGTAAAGTGAAAGAAGATGAAGAAAATTCTGAAACGCTTGCACCTACCTTCAGGCGACGTGGCAGAGGAGTTTCAACCGATTATATGAAATTGTTCCGCCTGCCTGAAAACCGAGATCCCAGGGGATATATCCTGCCTGCCGACCAGGCTGATTTTCCAACGGTTGTTAAATTTGTGAATACATTCATTAAGAATGGTATTACCGTCCACCAGGCAACCAGTAATTTCCAGGTTCAGGGGAAGAGCTACCCTGCCGGTTCATTTGTGTTTAAAACGGCACAGGCATTCAGGCCCCATATTCTGGATCTTTTTGAACCACAGGATCATCCTGATGATTTCCAGTATGAAGGAGGTCCACCTATCCCGCCATACGATAACGCAGGGTATACCCTCGCCTTTCAGATGGGCATTGAGTTTGACCGGATTCTTGAAGACTTCGATGGTCCTTTCGAAGAGATTGTGGAATTGGCCAAACCATTAAAAGGGGAAATAACCAATGCAACAAATGCAAAAGGATTCCTTTTGAGTCATGAAATAAATGATGCAACCATTATCGTTAACCGTTTGCTGAAGAACAAGCAAAAAGTCTACTGGTTAACGGATGAGATAACGGCAAATGGTAAAACTTTTCCTGCCGGCACGATCTATATCCCCTCCAGTAAGTCAGGTGATGAGATCCTTGAAGCTGCTGTTCCCGAACTGGGAATTGACATTGAGGGTACCGGTTCTGCTCCATCCGGCAAAGCACTATCCATAAATCCGGTTAAGATCGGATTGTGGGACAGGTATGGTGGTTCAATGTCATCGGGCTGGACCCGCTGGATCATGGAACAGTTTGAATTTCCGTTTGAACTGGTTTATCCAAAGGCACTGGATACTGAAAACCTGAATAAAAAATATGATGTCCTGGTTTTTGTTACCAACGCTATACCACAAGGTGAAACAAGGACAGCATCCCGCGAAGAGGGCCGAAGATCAAATGATGATAATATACCTGCAGAATACCGTGACTGGCTGGGACAGGTAACAACTGAGACTACGGTGCCCAGGTTGCTTGAGTTTCTCAGGAACGGGGGCACCATTATTGCCATTGGCGGTTCAACATCACTGGGAAAATATGCTGGTCTGCCCATCAAAAATCACCTGGTCGATGGGAATGGTGATCCACTCACATCAACCGATTATTTTATCCCCAGTTCCATTCTGGAGGTCCGGGTTGACAACACCCAACCCCTGGCATATGGGTTGGATGACCGGATTGACATTTTCTTCAGTCGTAGTCCGGTATTCCGGATGGAACCGGAGGCTGATAAGAAGGGTGTAACTACCATTGCCTGGTTCGACAGTGACAAACCGCTCAGAAGTGGATGGGCATGGGGTCAGCATCACCTGTTCGGTGGTGTGGCCATTGCTGAAGCTGATGTTGGAGAAGGTCACCTCTACCTTATCGGGCCTGAGATACTGTTCCGGGCTCAGCCTCACGGCACATTCAAGTTTTTCTTTAACGGCCTCTATCTGAGCAATGCCAAAAAGGTGGATAACCTGGATTAACCGGGGATATTCATATTGATCCCCTGCCTGTCCGGTTTACCAGCCTGTGGCTGGCAGGCAGGCCTACGGGGATTTTTTTTCCGATTCACTGTTCACAGCTCACTGTTCACCTTCCAGCAATCAGATGGTTTGTCAATACAATTATAAAATGGTTGGATGCAGTGTATTTGCAGTGTATAAAAAATGTGATCAGTGAGCCGTGAACAGTGAACAGAGAGAAGATTATTTTGGTCAGGATATTAAAATAATTTCTGTTAGTTCGATCGATGTAACGATATGGCTATCTCTAAATTCAGACAGTTCATAGTTCACTTTGGACATCTTGAAAATTCATGATTAAGATTGACATTGAGCTAATTAT
>CAZTES010000304.1:0-3405 GCA_964612275.1 uncultured Rikenellaceae bacterium | reverse complement strand
TACTGATATCGGAAGGCCCTTTATCACGATCATACTCATTGTCGCTACAACCCATTAGCACTAAAGCACCCAGCATAAGAAGGCAGAATGCACCCTTCGATTTGCGGTTTTTTTTCATGATCCTGTGAATTAAATTTTTTGTATATCGGATGAATGGAGCCAACCTTTATTCCCGTCTTCCAGTTTGATCTCAGCCCATATTCCCAGGGTATCTTCTATTGTAATCCTTGTCCCTTCATGAATCAGAAAGAGATCGGTCCCGCTCTCATCCGGAGAACTCTTTACCGTTACAGAAGGTGAAAAAACAATGGCTTTGTCATGGCTGGTTGTAATCTTGTTGTGATGGTATGAAAAGATATACGTTGCGATCGATATAATCAACAATAACAAACTGAACCAGAAAGCAATTCTTTTTGCTTTGTAACGATATATAAACAAATATACGGAAAAAATAAGAAGGAACAGGATGAAGGTGATGATGCTAATATACGCCCAGCTGTTCGGGTTCAAGATCCTGACAAGGCGGGTATACCACTCTTTCAGGAAAAACTGGGGAAGAACATCGATTTTGTCAACCACATAGGTTCTTGCCAGCTCAAGGTTATAGGCAATGTCTTCATCGTTTGGTGACAACAATGTTGCCCGCTCATAGTTCAGAATTGCCGGAGTGAGTTTATGGGATTTGAAATAGGCATTACCCAGGTTGAAATATAATTCTGCTGCTTCATAACCCGAATCCAATACACTCTCATAGGTTTCTATAGCAGCCTCGAATTCCCCATTGACATATTGTTGATTGCCTTTTTCAAGGCGTGAGTATAGATCCTGAGCATGCGATGGCAACGACAGTGATAATGCAAGAATTGGGAGCAGGATATTTTTCATATGTAACTGGAGTATTCTCATGGCTTACCTTAACTTTTGTTCAAACCGGCTCATCACCTTCGATGCTTTTTCAAAGACAGGTTCTGTTTCAGCGATCACCTCTGAGGGGGCAAAACGTGCAAATTCGCAACGGTCTATTATCTCAAAAAATTCATCGATCATTTCAGGAGTTATCCGTTTTTTTTCCAGAGCGCTCCGTGTATTTTCCCTCGACAGGTCAGACACCGGGATACCCAGTTTATCGCTAAGGTATCCCCATAGGGCTTTCAACAGCTCTTCATAAAATTTATTTAAGGAACCCTCCTTTAAAAAGGAATTGGCTCGTTTGAGTCTTTTTCCTGCTACTTTTTTTGCTTTCCTGTTCCTTACCAGGTTAAGGTCTGCAGTTCGCTTAATGTGATGCCGCCGGAGAATAATCAAAAGACCAAAAACAAGCAATGCTAAAAGATAGGACAGGTAAAACGGCAATGATCCGAAGAAAGAGTTATCGCGTGGCTGAAGCTTGAATTTTTCGTTCTTTATAAAACGGATATCGCTGCCGATAAAACGGAGATCTTCTTTGGTAAAGCCTGAAATAACAGCCCCGTTTTCACTCTCATCGTCTCTGGTAACAACGATCTTGAATTCATCGCTTCTGAGGGATTTATAACTATTCCCAACCGGATCAAAATAGCTGAATTCAACAGGTGGTATCCGGTAATTCCCGGCGTGTCTTGGTATTGCCAGAAATTCAAAGGTCTTGCTTCCGGACATACCCTGTTCCGAGTGATTCAGGCTGGATGAGATCTTTGGATCATACAGGTCAAAATCGGGAGGAAAATCAATATGGGGCGCTTTTATCAGTCGCAAATTAGTATTACCTGAAAACCGTACCTGCAGGTTCACCGCCTCATTTTCCTTCAGCTGGTTCTTGTCCATGGTAACATTCATGGTAATTTGTCCGACACTACCGGTAAAGGAGTCCGGAGCATCATCCGGCAACTCTTTTACGGTAATCTTTACCGGAGGACTTTTTAATGTTTGCTTTACATTCTGGTAAGAATCGAAGAAGCTGTCAAAGAATCCGCGATCAGATTGTTGCAATCTTTTCTGGACAAGGCATACCAGTTCCATGGGATCGAGCATCAGCTCCCCGGTTACCTGTGGAAAAAGGATAAACCGCTGCAATACACCGGTCCCATAGATCACACCGTTTATATTTTCCCTTTCCAGGGATCGCAAAGCAGGAGTTTCAATATCTTCCCGCAGAAACCCGTTAAAGGACGGGAATGTTGCATTTTCAAATCCCGACAGGTTAACCCTTGAGTAGATCTTTACCGTAGCGATGATATGTTCTCCCCGATAAACAGCACTTTTGTTTACATGGATACGCAGGAAGAGGTCGTTTTCCCCTGCAGCGGGAGCATCCACATTGGCAGCTCCCTCCTCCCCCCCGACGCCGGCACCCGGTGTAGCCGTCCCTTTTACCACTTCAATCTCCAGTGCATTTGAGGTATAGGTTTTGTTTTTAACGGTTACTTTTGCCGGATCGACCTGAAAAACACCGGCTTTTGTTGCCTCCAAAACATAGGTGTAGGTATAGGTTACCGTGCGGATCATTTTCCTGTTGATAATCTGTGTACTCTGGCTGTAGGAGGTGCTCGGCCCCATCAGGATGTAGAAATCACTCAGGTCCGGTGGAACCAGGTTATCGGCATTCTCATTGACTGAAAAAGAGAGCCTGAATTGTTCTCCGACAGAAACCACTTTGGGAGCTGAAGCAGTAACGGTAATCTCCTGGGATTGCAGCAGCATCCCATTCAATAACAGCATTATCCCGAAGAAAACCTTATTCATAATGACCCGATCATTCCTGGTTTAGCTAATCGATAAAAGCAAAGCAAGCTACCAATTTTTTCTGACCACCACCCGTTTTTTTCTTGCCTCGGCTTTCTGTAATTTTTCCTGCAGCTCTTTTTCGTCTTCAGCCAGGGCGTCAAGCAGTCTTTTTGCATCTTCTTTTGATATCTGAGGTTCCGGTTGCTGTTCCTGCTTTTGATCCTGCTGTTGATCATTTTGCTGCTGCTCTTGCTGATCTTCTTGCTTATCCTGTTCCTTGTTATCTTTTTCAGAATTTTCCTTGTTCTGTTCTTTTTGCTGTTGTTGTTGTTGTTTCAGCAGGTCCTGCGCATAAGCAAGGTTATACTTTGTTTCAAGATCATCCGGGTAATTCCTCAGGGCATTTTTATACGCCTGAATGCTCTCTTCGACCCGGTTTTCTTTCAGCAATGAATTGCCCAGGTTATGGAATGATCTTGCCCTGCTTAGTTTATCAATTCCCGTTTGCGAGAGGGTATTAAATTCCCCGGCTGCATCCTCAAATTTATCCTGTTTATAGAGTGCATCACCCAGGTTGAAAAGTGCTTTGTAAGACTCTGATTGCTCCTCAAGTGCTTTCCTGTAAGAGATCTCCGATTGATCGAATTTACTTTTCTCAAAATGTTTGTTCCCGTCACGGATGTATTTTTTCTCAGTTTGTGA
>CAZTES010000303.1:0-3408 GCA_964612275.1 uncultured Rikenellaceae bacterium | reverse complement strand
GAATGTGATTTATTGAAGGCATATTGTGCAAATGCCTCCCAATCCTGCCAGATTTTTTCCAGAACACGCATTTCATAGCCATTTTTCAGACACCCCTCAACGAATTTCTCCTTCATTTCATCCATTACCCGTTTCTGTTTCTTTCCCATGGCTTTTCTGAGTGAATCCGCTTCACCTCTTGTAAATCCTGCCATTGCCTGAGATAGTTGCATAACCTGTTCCTGATAGACCGTTATTCCATATGTATCTTCCAGGTATTCATTCATAACGGGCAACTCATAATCGATTTTCTCCCTGCCGTGTTTGCGGTTTATAAAGGCGGGTATATGCTCCATTGGGCCTGGCCGGTAGAGGGCATTCATGGCAATCAGATCTTCAAACCTATTGGGCTTCAGTTCTTTGAGGTATTTTTTCATTCCTTGGGACTCAAACTGGAAGAGTCCGGTTGTTTCACCCCGGCTATAGAGTTCATAGGTTTTGGCATCATTCAGGGGTATGCTGTTGATATCCAGCTCGATCTTTTTTGAATCGCGGATATTATCCACGGTATCCTTAATGATGGAAAGGGTTTTCAGCCCCAGAAAGTCCATCTTCAGCATTCCGATATCTTCAACATGATTTCCATCATATTGTGTAACAAAGAGATCGGAATCTTTGGATGTACATACCGGTATGTGTTCTATCAGGTCCTCCCGGCTAATGATGACCCCACAGGCGTGTATCCCGGTATGGCGTACTGAACCTTCAAGGGTTTCGGCGAATTTCAAGGTATCGGCAACCAGTTTGCTACCGGCTTTCTTTGCATCCTGGAGATCTCTGACTTCTCTGTAAGCCTGCGAAAGAGTAATCCCCGGTCTTTCCGGAACCAATTTTGCCAGACGATCTGCCTCCGGAAGCGGAAGTTTCTGAACACGGGCTACATCACGTATGGCCATTTTTGCAGCCATGGTGCCGAAGGTGATGATATGGGCAACCCGGTTCATTCCATATTTTTTTACCACGTATTTCAACACCTGCTCCCGGCCATCTTCATCAAAATCAATATCAATATCAGGCATTGATATCCTGTCGGGATTGAGAAAACGCTCAAACAGCAGGTTGTACTTTAACGGATCAATATCGGTTATCCGAGTGCAATAGGCAACGACAGATCCCGCAGCTGATCCACGGCCGGGACCGACGGAGACATTCATTTTCCTTGCCTCATTCAGAAAATCCTGTACAATCAGGAAATACCCGGGATACCCCATTTTTTTTATTACCGACAGTTCAAACTGGATTCTTTCCCTGAGAGAATCCGGTATCTCACCATACCTGAATTTTGCCCCTTCATAGGTCAGGTGCTTCAGGTACTCATCTTCATCTTTAAATCCTTCAGGAAGGGGAAAGTCTGGCATGATGAGTTCCTGGTTTAGCTTGTAATTCTCAATTTTACCCGCAAGTTTTTGGGTGTTTTCCAGTGCTTCAGGAATATCTGCAAAGAGAAGGCTCATCTCCTCCCGGGTCTTGAAGAATTCCTGTTTGGTGTACCGCAGTCGTGAAGGATCATCAAGCTCGGAGGCTGTGTTCAGGCAAATTAACCGGTCATGGGCTTCCGCATCTTCCTCATTGATGAAGTGCACATCATTCGTGGCAATTACCGGTATACCAAGCTCCCTGGAAAATTTTATCAATACCTGATTTACCTTTTCCTGGCGCTCGTATACATCCTGATCCGTCTCCGGATTGCCCGTCTTATGTCGCTGCAGTTCCAGGTAAAAATCTTCGCCAAATAGTTTTTTGTACTCCAGCACAAGCCCTCTGGCTTTCTCCTCTCCTTCATTCAGGATTGTCTGAGGAATCTCCCCTCCAAGGCATGCGGATGAAACAATGATTCCGTCATGGTACTGCTGAAGAAGCTCTTTATCGATCCGGGGTTTGTAATAATGCCCGTCAATCCACGCATATGATACCAGTTTAACCAGGTTATGGTAACCGGTGATGTTTTTTGCCAGCAAGAGCAGATGATCTCCACTCCGGTCTTCTTTTGCCGTACGGTCAAACCGGCTGTTTTTTGCCACATACACTTCACAACCGATAATGGGTTTGAGCCCATTCCGCTTGGCAAGATTATGAAATTCCTTGACCCCAAACATGTTCCCATGATCCGTTATAGCCACTGCGTTCATTCCATCCTCTTTGGCTTTATGAATCAACCCGGATATGCTGGAAGCCCCATCCAGAATCGAGTATTGTGTGTGAACGTGTAAATGTACAAACTGCTTCATGCCCTAACTACTAAACAATAAGGATATTAAGTAATAAAAATGTGATGGATGCATGTGGTATAAATTTAAGGAAATCGCAGGACATATGCAGATGTGTTGAAAACTATTGGATAAATTTGCAGCTTGCCTGCTGAAAACAAAGCATTTCAGTCCTGCTGCGAAAATCGATTAAAAATATTTCTTATCGGGAAATAAGTTATATATTTGCACCCACAAAAATTTAACGTAGGATTAATTTAGTAAAGCGTAACGTATGCCTGTAAAGATCAGATTAACAAGACACGGGAGAAAAGGAAAACCGTATTATCACATTGTGATAGCGGATAGCAGGGCGCCACGGGATGGCAGATTCATAGAACGGTTAGGTATGTATGATCCGAGTACAAATCCTGCCACTATTGAGATTGATTTTGATAGAGCATTGGAATGGCTGCAAAAAGGCGCTCAACCTACAGAAACCTGTAGAGCTATTTTGTCATATAAAGGGGTGTTGATGAAAAAACACCTCCTGCAAGGGGTTGAGAAAAATGCTTTCTCAGAAGAGGAAGCCGAAAAGAAATTTGAAGCATGGTTAAAAGAGAAAGAATCGAAAATCGATGAGAAGAGGGATAAGATCAGAAAAGGAGCTGAAGCGGAACAGAAAAAACGGATGGAAGCCGAATCAAAAATCCGGGAGGCAAAAGCACAGGAAATAGCCAAAAAGCATGCTGAACTGGAGGAAGAAGCCAAAGAAGCAACAGCTGAGGAAAGCCAGGAAAAAGAAGAAACAAAAGAGATGGAACAGCCTGCTGCACCTGTTGATGAGGCTAAAACTGAAGTGAAGGAAGAGAAACCAGCCGAAGAAAAGAAACAGGAAGAAAAACCCGAAGAGACAGAGGCGGAAGTGAAGGAAGAAAAACCAGCCGAGGAAAAGAAACAGGAAGAAAAACCCGAAGAGAACGAACCAAAAGATGAAGAGGTGACGGAGACGAAGGAAGCAAAGGATGAATCTGTAACTGAAGAGGAGAAACCCAAAGAGGAAGCCGCCGATCAAAAAAAGAAGACGGAAAAAGAGTAACACAATCCGCTGATCATGCCCGGGGAGACATTCTATTTCCTTGGAACAATTCGTAAAACATATGGTGTTGATGGTGAAGTGGTG